>CAZLMR010000174.1:0-3035 GCA_964560575.1 uncultured Methanomassiliicoccales archaeon
GGGATACCAGGCGGAGGGCAGGATGCTCCATGACGCCGTCAGGAACAGTCTGGACACCGGCAGGACCACCCCGGACCTGGGCGGGAACCTCTCCACCTCCGAAGTGGGGAAGGCCATCGCCGAGTACGTCCGCTCCCAGAAGCGCTGATGCTACGATGGCCCTGGAGCTTGGGATCGACTATCCGGACGAGACTGTGGCCAGGAAGGTCATGTGCCAGCCGGAGTCGGACGATCCCTCATCGGAGCTCCGGGGCTCCAAACTCCTTTTCTCCTTCTCCTGAGAGTTACCCGAATTGTACGACGTATTATATCGAAGAATCCCGGTCGAGACCGAGGTCAGGATGACAACTTCGAGGCCGGGACGTGCCTCGAAAAACCATCATGAACAGGAGGGACAGAATCGATGATACATCTGGAACTGGAGGCGACATACCCCGACAGGGGAGTGGCTGAGGCTGTTATGAATGCTCTGGATCCCGACAACAAGGGCTATGTCACCTCCGAGTTGCAAGGGTCCACCATTGTCTTCAGGATGGATGCCCAGTCGGCAGGCACCATGAGGAACACCGCCGACGATCTGATGGCGTGCATAAAGGTCGCCGAGGAATCCGTAGGCATGGCCTCCGAGGAGGACGGCGACTCCCAGGATTCAGAGGAATGAAAAAACAGGGGAGGACGGGGCCCGTCCACCCCCTTCAGGTTTTCAGCTCTCGATACCGAGGGCGATGGCCTTCCTGTTGCTCTCGAGCAGGTTGGCCTTCCTGGCCGGGATGCTCTTCTGGAGTCCCAGGTCCAGGTTCTCTGCGGAGCAGAATCCGGTCTCCTTGAACAGCCTTCCGAGGATGACCATGTTGGCCGCTCCCTTGAGGCCGTTCTCCTCGGCGATCCTGGAGGCGTCGATGCGGATGACCTTGACGTCGGTCCTGGTGACCTCTTTGTGGACGATGGAGCTGTCGACGATTATGAGTCCTCCGGGGACCACATCCTTCTCGAACTTCTCGAGCGACGGGAGGTTCATTGCCACGAGCACGTCGGGGTTGACAACGAGCGGGGAACCGATGGTCTTGTCGGAGATGCATACGCTGCAGGACGCCGTCCCTCCGCGCATCTCGGGACCGTACGACGGGAGCCAGGAGATCTCCCTGCCCTCCATCATCGAGGCGTAGGCCATGACCTTGCCGGTGAACAGGATGCCCTGTCCTCCGAAACCGGTGAGGAGCACGTTGAGGTCGCTCACTGCTCTCCCTCCCCGACATCCTTGTAGACGCCCAGCGGATAGTAGGGCAGCATGTTGTCCCTCAGCCACTGGATGGCGTCTGCCGGCGACATACCCCAGTTGGTGGGGCAGGTGGACACGACCTCCACGATGCAGTAGCCCTTTCCGGCCATCTGGTACTCGAAGGCCTTCTTGATCGCCTTCTTGGCGGCCCTAACGTTCTTGACACTGTCGACGGTGACACGCTCGGCGAGGGCGACGCCGTCCAGGGAGGACAGCAGCTCGCAGACCCTGATGGGGTTTCCGGCGGTCTTGACGTCCCTTCCATAGGGTGTGGTCTGCGTGACCTGCCCGGGGAGGGTGGTGGGGGCCATCTGGCCTCCGGTCATTCCGTAGATGGCGTTGTTGATGAAGATCGCGACGATGTTCTCGCCCCTGGCGGCGGCGTGGACGGTCTCGCCCATTCCGATGGCCGCGAGGTCCCCGTCACCCTGGTAGGTGAAGACCACGTTCTCGGGCCTGGCCCTCTTGACACCGGTGGCCACAGCGGGTGCGCGGCCGTGGGGTGCCTGGACCATGTCGCAGTTGAAGTAGTTATATGTGAAGACCGAGCATCCGACGGATGCGACTCCAACCGTCTTCCCCTCGATCCCGAGCTCGTCGATGACCTCGGCCACGAGCCTGTGCACGATTCCGTGCGTGCATCCGGGGCAGTAGTGGAACGGCGCGTTGGTGAGCGCGTGAGGCCTCTCTCCCTTTACTGTCATCACTGAACACCTCCGTTGATCCTGACGATCTGTTCGAGGACCTCGTTGGGGGTCGGGATCATACCTCCGGTACGTCCGTAGAACTCCACGGGGGCCCTGCCGTTGACCACGAGCTTGACGTCGTCGACCATCTGACCCATGGACATCTCCACGGACAGGAACGCCTTGGCATGGCCGACATGCTTCTCGATGACCTTCTCGGGGAAGGGCCAGAGGGTGATGGGCCTGATCATACCGACCTTGATGCCCTGCTTCCTGGCCGCATCGATCGCGGACCTGGACACCCTGGATGAGGACCCGTATGCGACGATGATTATGTCGGCGTCGTCGACGAGGTACTCCTCCGCCATCTGGTGCTTCTCCTTGATCTCGGCATACCTCTCGAACCTGGCCTTGACCAGGGTCTCGAGCTCCTGGGGATTGATGTACAGGGAGTTGACGACGTTGTGCTCCCTCTTGTCCTTGTGACCGCTGACAGCCCAGTCCTTGGAGTCGTTGTCCGGCTCCCTGGCCTCGGGGAGGACCACGGGCTCCATCATCTGACCGAGCATACCGTCGGACAGGACCATGGCCGGCATCCTGTACTTGTCGCCGAGCTCGAACGCAGTGGCGATCATGTCCACCGTCTCCTGGACGGTCGAGGGTGCGAACACCAGGATGTGGAAGTCCCCGTGAGCTGTGGATTTGGTCGCCTGGAAGTAATCGGCCTGGGAGGGCTGGATGCCTCCGAGTCCGGGACCTCCGCGCTGCACGTTGACGATAAGGCAGGGGACGTCGGATCCGGCGAGGTAGGAGATCCCCTCGGCCATCAGACTGATTCCCGGGGAGGATGTGGACGTCATGACCCTGACGCCGGCAGCTCCCGCTCCGAGGACCATGTTGATCGATGCGACCTCGGACTCCGCCTGCAGATAGACACCGCCGATCTTGGGCATCCTCTTGGACATGTATGCCGCCACCTCGGTCTGCGGGGTGATGGGGTATCCGAAGAAGTGCCTGCAGCCTGCGGCGATTGCCGCCTCGGCGATGGCCTCGTTTCCCTTCATGAGTAC
>CAZLMR010000175.1:0-3026 GCA_964560575.1 uncultured Methanomassiliicoccales archaeon
GGGGCAGGTAGATCTGGTGAGCGGCGTACTTGTCACCGATCACGTTCATTCCCTTAACCAGTCCCTCGTTGATGGCTTCAACGGGGTTGACTCCGGCGTCGAGGGCTTTCTGGGCAGCGGCCTTGGAGAGGTCTGCCTTGCAGTTGATAACTGCGTTGGCGAGCTCCTCAAAGATCTCTTCACTCATTATGTTTCCTCCAGTTTTTGGCCTTTTTGAGGCTGAAATTGAAATGTGTCGAGAGATTATATAAAGCCTCACCGTGGTTGGTTCATATATCCATCGAATTTTCAATTAGAAACAACTTTTTTGGTAGGAAGTATTTAAAGGAATTCTGGTTTTTTACTAAACAGCGTTTAATCTTGGTAGGTAATGGGTGGAAAACAGCCAATTCCTGGGGCTAATATAATGACGTTTTAACAATTCTGATAGTTTTAGTATATAAATTTATCCTACGTTATATCCATACTATACGTATGGGAGGTAAGAGCATGTACGAAACAGCCATCCAAGATCCCCAGAATCATCCCCCTATCCGTCTTCCCCGCCGAACTTATTTGTATTAATTCCACACGATACGATTACCAGTGATACGATGCCTTCGACAGTAATCGTCAAAATGAACACATGCAGCAAGACGCACAAGGTCACCGTCTCGATGCGCAACGACGGGAACCTCGATGTGGACATCCAGACCGACTGCAAGAACGTGCAGCACTACGCCGACCACCTGAAGCTCATCACCATCGACGATGCTACGAACTTCACCGGCAGCAAAATCATCGATCCCGACATACGCGGACCCCTCTCCGCACCGTGCCTCTGCCCGAACGCCGTCTTCGACGCCGCATGGCTGGAGCTCGGGATGCTCGCCCAGGGCCTCTGCAAGAAGGTCCACAGCAACGAACTGATCCTCGACAGGTTCGACGAGCAGTGACGTTTCTTCTTCTCCTTTATCTATAATAAAATAATAAAGGGGGACATGGAGCTCCGCGAGTACTTCGAGAACAACCCATGCATGACCGTCGGACTGTCCGGCGGAGCCGATTCGGCGTTCCTGCTCTGGGCTGCCTCCAGATACGCGGAGGACGTGTCCCCCTGTTTCGCATCCACACCGTTCGGGTATCGGGACGACCTTGCATTCGCCCAGAAGGTGTGCGAGATCCTCGGCCTGGAGCTCAGGACCGTCGACGTGGACTTGGCCTCGGATCCGGACGTGATGTCCAACGGTCCCGACAGGTGCTATCACTGCAAGAGGCGCATCTTCGGGGCCATAATAGACAGGGCTCGTTCCGACGGCTACAACGTGGTCGCTGATGGAACCAACGCATCGGACGATGTCTCCGACCGCCCGGGGTTCCGTGCCCTGCAGGAGC
The DNA here is from genome assembly GCA_964560575.1 of uncultured Methanomassiliicoccales archaeon. GTDB lineage: Archaea > Thermoplasmatota > Thermoplasmata > Methanomassiliicoccales > Methanomethylophilaceae > Methanoprimaticola. Next base: position 1,375 of record CAZLMR010000175.1, read on the forward strand.
TCGGCGTGGTCTCGCCCCTCAGGAAATGCGGGATAACCAAGGACGACATCCGCAGGATGTCCAGAGAGGCGGGGCTTCCCACATGGGACAGACCCTCGAACTCATGTCTCGCCACCAGGATGGGACAGGGGACGCCGATAGACCTCGAGATGGTGGGCAGGGCCCATGCCGCGGAGGAGGTCCTCAGGGACATGGGATACACCGACCACAGGGTCAGGACGGACGGAACCGTCGCCACGGTTGTCCTCAGACGTGACCAGTTCCCCGCGGACGGGGACACCGCGGACAGGATCGTTGATGCCGTATCGAAGATAATGGGAAGGACCGTCATATCGGAGAAGACGAGGTGACGAAATGGATCAGCTGGAAGTCAGAAGAATCCTGGAGGATGTCGCCTCCGGAAGGGAGACCGTGGACGACGCGGTGCTTAAACTGAGGATGGAACCGTTCGAGGACCTCGGATACGCGAAGATCGACCATCACCGCGGACTCCGCCAGGGGGTCGTGGAGGTCATATTCGGGGCCGGCAAGACCCCCGAGCAGATCGCGGGCATCGCCGAGAGAATGCTGGAGCACGGGGAGAAGTGCGTGATCATAACCCGCATCACCCGTGAGACCGCGGACTTCGTCTCCGAACGCGTGCCGTTGACATACGATCCGACCAGCAGGATAGGCCTGGCCGGGAAGGTGCCGGAGAGACACGACGCCGGTAAGATCACAGTGATCACGGCAGGGACGAGCGACATACCCGTGGCCGAGGAGGCCGCACTGACCGCCGAGGTCCTCGGCAACAACGTGGTCCGCGTCTACGACGCGGGCGTCGCCGGCATACACAGGCTCCTCGCCCATCATGAGGACATCATGACCTCCAAGGCGATAGTAGCCGTGGCAGGTATGGAGGGTGCGCTGGCGAGCGTCGTCGGAGGCATGGCGGACTGCCCCGTGATCGCCGTTCCGACCAGCGTCGGGTACGGGGCATCGTTCGGAGGCGTCGCTGCCCTCCTGGCGATGCTGAACTCCTGCGCCAGCGGCATCAGCGTCGTCAACATCGACAACGGCTTCGGTGCGGCGTATCAGGCCAGCCTGATCAACCATCTGGGAGGAACAAAATGAGGACCCTGTATCTGGAATGTAAGATGGGCGCTTCCGGCAATATGCTGCTGGGCGCGCTGCTGGATCTGCTGCCGGAGCCGGAGCGGCAGTTGGAAACGCTGAACGGTCTGGGCATCCCCGGGGTGGAATACCGTCTTGCGCGGAAGCAGGGGGCGATCGCCGGCAATCTGGTGACGGTCACCGTCCATGGCCATGAGGAAGATCACCATGACCATCCCCACCATCACGGAGAGGGTCTGCACGGCATCCTCCATCGAATCGGCCATCTGCCTGTTTCGGAGCGGGTGAAGGAGCGGGCCGCACAGGTCTACCGCTCCATTGCCGAAGCGGAGGCGAAGGTCCATGGAACGACCCCCGACGAGGTGCATTTCCACGAGGTCGGCAGCCTCGACGCGGTGGCCGACGTGGTCGGCGCCTGCGTGCTGCTGGACGTGCTGAATGTGGAGCAGGTGCTGGCCTCGCCCGTCCATGTGGGCAACGGCACAGTCCGCTGCGCCCATGGCGTCCTGCCTGTTCCGGCTCCTGCGACGGCGGAGCTG
>CAZLMR010000176.1:0-2996 GCA_964560575.1 uncultured Methanomassiliicoccales archaeon
CGGCCCTGACGATCATCGACGACAGCATGACTTTCTCCCTGCGGGACTGCACCGTGCGTACCGCCATGATGGTGGGCACGTTGCATCCGAGATCTACTATTCTCGGTATGAACGACCCGCCGTGCAGGCCGAAGTGGTGCATGGTCCTGTCCAGGAGCACAACGGCCCTGGTCAGGTAGCCCGAGTCCTCCAGGATCCCCAGGATGATGTAGAACACCATGATGTACGGGATCACCAGGCCGAGGATAGCCTGGATGCTCCCGTCGATGCCGGTGGTCACAGCGGTCCAGAACTCGCTGTCCCCGCCCAGGTCGATGATGGCGGAGCCGATGAGGCTCTCGTAGGCGGACGAGACGATCCCGTCAAGGAACGATCCGATGTAGATTATGGCGACGAGGATCACCAGGCAGACCGCGGCGAGGATCGGGATTCCGGTGATCGGGGTGATCATCAGGTCAGACAGCCTGTCCTTGAGGGTGGGCTTCACATCGCTCTCCGACACCACGTCGGAGACGATGTTCTCCGCCTGAGCGTATCTGGACGACGCGATCGACACGCCCATCTGCTGACCGTTGTGCTCGTAGTATATCTTCTTCATCAGCTCGGACGTGTGCCTGAGGTCCGAGCCGACCATGCCGGCGAACTCGTCCGATCCCTCGAGGATCTTCAGGGCGGTGCCGTGGCGGGAGAAGTGAAGGTTGTCGGGGAGGCCGTCCTCCAGCGCGACGACAGCCTTCTCGATGTCAGGCATGTACTCGACGCGGTATCCCGACGCCCTCGCCTTCCCCTCGCAGACCGCGTCAGCCAGCGCGTCCACTCCCTCGGAGGTCTTGGCAGAGACCGGGATGACGGGGACGCCCAGGACGGAGGACAGCGCCTCCACGTCGATCCTGAACTTCTTCCTGGCCTCGTCTATCTTGGTGAGGGCGATTATCGTCGGCAGACCCAGCTCCAGCGCCTCGAAGCAGAGCACGAGGCTGTTGACCAGATTGGTGGCATCTGCGACGAGGATCACGGAGTCGTTGTGGCCCTCCGCCAGGTCCCTGAGGACGACCCTCTCGTCGTCAGAGTTCCCAGAGATGCTGTATGTGCCGGGGAGGTCGTGGACGCTGACGGTCTTTCCGTTCCTCGTTACCACTCCCTCATCGAACTCCACGGTGGTGCCCGGGTAGTTCGACGAGATGACCCCCACGCCGGTAAGGCGTGTGAAAAGGGAGGACTTGCCCACGTTCGGGAGTCCGACCAGGGCTACCTTCAACGATTCTCCATGAGCCAATGCGTTTCACTCGGTGTCTTTATTCCGAATCGGCGGCGGTGTCGACGAAGATGTGCGATGCCAGATGATAGTCGAGCGCCATTGTGGAGTTGCCCATCCTCACGATACGGGGCCCGCCGTCGGACAGTATGGTTTCGATGGAGATCTCGCGGCCGGGGACGAACCCCATGGAGATGAGTCTCTTCACGACATCCGTGTCATCGGAGGTGATGTGGGAGATCCTCCCCGACTCGCTCTGGGCGAGCCTGTTGAGCGGCGTGATCCTTGTGATTCCCTCGGACACGGCCTTGCAAGGCTTGATGCAGCTCTGGCAGTCGGAGTCCACCGGTGTGCCCATCATGTGGCACATCTTGATCGCGGACTCGTCTGAGATCGCATGCTCCATCCTGCAGGCCTCCTCATGGGCGGTCTTGTGGTCGATGTTGAGGTAGTCCGTCAGGAACCTCTCCAGGACGTGGTGCTTCTTGCGGAGCTGCCTGGCGTACGTGAGCCCCTCCTCCGTCAGGGAGACGCCCTTGTACTTCTCGTAGTTAACAAGACCCTCCTTCGCGAGGACCTTGATCATCTCGCTGACGCTGGCGGGTGAGACGTTCATGTACGAGGCCAGCTCGGTGGTCTTCGCAACGCCCTCCCCCTCGGTCAGTCTGAGAATGTTGATAAGGTAGTCCTCACGGTTTCCGGTAGTCATCATCCCAGGTTAAGGAGTTCCTATTCTTATAGTTAAGGTCCTCCTAATCATTCCTTAACGAAGGTCTGGGTTGTCCCGCCTATGTCGACGTCCCTTCCTATGAGGTATCCAAGCACCAGAAGGGTGGCGGCGACGCCCATGAGGAAGACCAGTCCGGGGTCCCAGTCGGACGTGGCGTCGAAGATGGCTCCCACGACGACGGGGCCGACGGCGGCGACGATGTACCCGATCGACTGGGCGATCCCCGAGACACTGGACGAGTCCCCCGAGGAACGTGTGCGGAGGCCGAACAGCATCGAGGGGTATGTTATGCACGTGCCGCCGCAGATGCCGCACAGGAGCACAGGCAGGACCAGGGACGCGAAGCTCCCCGAGGAGACCATCAGCAGTGCCAGGCCCGCGATGTACACGACGGCCAGGGATGTGCCGAGGATCCTGAGGTCCCTCCTGTCCCCGGCAAGGACCGGGAGTAGCAGCGACCCGATGATGCCGAGGACCATGTACACAGAGATGACCCAGCCCGCCTCGGTGGGGTCCAGCCCCTTGGACTGGAGGATGACGGACATCCACGCGACCAGCGAGTAGTAGATTAGGGACTGCAGTCCGAGGTAGAGGGCTATGAACCAAGTGGTGGGGGAGCGGACGATCGACATGCGGCTCCCCGGAGCCGGGGTGCTGTCCTCCACCGGGCAGTCCCTGTGGGGGATCCAGAGTGCCAGCGTGACGATGATGAGCACCGCCCAGGCGGCCAGGGACCCCCTCCAGCCCAGGGCGTCACCGATAGGCACCGACACCGCGCCGGCCACGGCCGACATCAGGGACATCATGGCGGTGTAGATCCCGGTGAGCCTCCCTATCCTCTCCGGATAGTGGGCCTTGATGAACGCAGGGATCAGGACGTTCCCCGCGGTAATTCCGATGCCGATGACTGCGGTGCCGAAGAACAGCCCCCATGTCCCGAGGACCGAACGGCATACGACCCCGGTGAGTATCATCAGGAGCCCGATCACCATGATGTTCCCCGCGGTATGG
>CAZLMR010000177.1:0-2971 GCA_964560575.1 uncultured Methanomassiliicoccales archaeon
GGGGTCGATGGTGTCAGGCTCGTTGTTCAGTACGAACAGCAGCTCCTGAGCAACCTCCGCGGGCTCAGCGGCGGGCTTTTCTTCCGCCTGCGCCTGCGCCTGCGCTTCAGCCTCGGCGACGATGTCGTCGACGTGAGGGCCTCCAGGACCCTCAAGTCCCATGCCGTGTGCCTCAGCACCGATGGCGACGTCTCCTTGGAGATGGAGAAGTACTTCGCATCCATCCCCGGCGACGAGAACCGCGGAATCAAGGCGAAGCGTGTGCTCGAGGTCAACATCGACCATCCCGCCTACGCCGCGCTGAAGAAGGCCTATGCGGAGGACAGGGACAGGGCCAAGGAGATGGCCGAGATCATGTACGACCAGGCGGTCCTCATCGCGGGAATGCCTCTGGACGACATGCTCGGTTACTCCGAGAAGGTGTTCAGGCTCTTCGGCCAGTGAACAGTGAAACAACAGGGGCGGGGCGTGTCCCTGCCCCCTACCTTATCATTTCTCATTTCGGGTCCGTCTGTCGTACGTTCTCCCGAGTCGATCGGATCCAACATCATCCATCCTGTCATCGTTCCGAACGGTCATCATAAATCGGGCATACGTCGGGAGCGGATTCTAACATCTAACGTCGCTCGACCGTAGCTGGTCATGATATAACCCGGGACGTGAGGTATATCCTCCATGATAGAGGATGACCGCACCGAGTTCAAGAGCTCCTGGGCTGACAAGTATCTTAGAAACGTGGCAGCTCTCGCCAACACCGGCGGTGGACGTTTATACATCGGTGTGGACGACCACGGTGATGTCGTGGGTATCGATGACATCGTCCGGCTGTTGAAGCTCATACCGGACAAGATCCAGACCACTCTGGGGATCGTCCCTACAGTCAGGCACCTGACCAGCGAGGGATCGGACTACATCGAGATTGATATCAACCCGGGCGTGCATCCTGTGTTCTATGACGGAGGCATCTGGGTGAAGACCGGAAGCACAACCCGCAGGCTGGAGAACGGGGAGCTCAGCAGCTTCCTCTCTCAGAACCCTCAGATGGCATGGTCCAGTTATCCTGCCGAAGGATACACGTTTGATGACATAGACACCTATGCCTTCAGGGAGTTCAAGAAGCTCGCAAGGGATCTGGGACAGCTCACGGATTCTGAGATGGGGCTTCCGACCGAGGCGATACTCGATAAGCTGGAGCTGACGGCAGGAGGTAAGCCGTCCCGTGCCGCTGCGATGCTCTTCACGAATTCTCCGGAGAGGATCTCCGGTGGGGCGATGATCCGCATAGCCCGTATGAAGGATGCAGACGTCCTTTTCTATGATGAGATCAGGGCGCCCCTTTACCTTCAGGTGGACATGGCCGTCAATCTGATCAAGATGAAGTACACGACCTCCCCGGTGGGATACAAGGGGCTGTCCATGGTCGAATACAACCCGTATCCGTTAACCGCCGTTCGCGAGGCGATTCTGAATGCCATAATCAACAACGATTACGGGCAGATGGTGCCTGTGAAGATCATGGTGTATGACGACCACATGGAGATACTGAACATCGGAGGGATACCGTTCGGGACCAATCTCGAATCCATCATGAGGGATCATGTGTCCAGACCGAGGAATCGTGGCATCGCGTTCGTCTTCAGGTTGGTCAAATACATCGAGCATTTCGGTCGCGGTCTGGAGAAGATCAACAGATCCTATGACGGCACCGATGTCACTCCCCCCAGTTATGACGCCAACAATGTGATGTTCTTCATCAGATTCGAGAACATAGTCAAGGCTAAGGGGATCGTATCGAGCGATTTCTACGGCAATCCTCTGGAACCTGAGGTGGAGATCCAAGACGATGGCGGAAGGGCCGCGGTCATCTCAGCGATTTCAAACGATTCCGGAATCACACTCAAGGGGCTTGAAGATGCTACCGGACTTTCGTACAAGAAGGTGCGTCAGATCAGAGAGGAACTTGTGGCACAGGGCTTAATCAAGAATCTGGGGACAAATAGGAAACCTATGTGGAAGGTAATCGATAAACCCTGATTCAGATTGGGCAGATACTGGGCAGATACTGGGCAAGTAAAAATGGAACAGATAAGAAGTGCCAGATGACAAATTTCACTGGGCAAGTATTGGGCAAGTATTGGGCAAGTATTGGGCAAGTATTAGGCAAGTAAAATCGGTCTAATTAAAGTGCCAGACTAGTGATTTTTCTTGGGCAGATACTGGGCAGATACTGGGCAGATACTGGGCAGATACTGGGCAGATACTGGGCAAGTAATCCGAGTCATAATCGCTCTGTCCTGAAGTCATGGACATATGGAAACTGGTGCGGCCGTCTGTCGTCCATTTTAATATCTCCTTCAACATCACCTCCGCATGGCAGGAGTGAAACCGGTCAAGGCCGGATGGTACAACGCATTCAGGCCCTGGACGCTCCACGGTGCGGTGGTGCCCGTTCTCATAGGCGGCGCGCTGGCATATCACCACAGCCCCTTCGGTATTCTTGAATGGGTCCTTCTCGTGCTGGTCCTGATCGGAGGGATCCTCCTGCAGTCCGCCTCCAATCTGCTGAACACATATGGGGACTACTCCAAAGGCACGGATACGGTGGAGAACGAGACACGCTCGCCGGAGCTGGTCACAGGGGTCCTGAAGCCCAAGCATGTCCTGTTCGCGGGGATGATGTGTCTTCTTGTCACATGCGTCATCGGTCTGGTGTTCATATGGCACGTCGGATGGGGCATAGTGATCTACGGTGTGCTGGGGGTCGCTGGCGCCGGCATGTACACCATCGGCCCGGCATACAAGTACTACGGACTGGGACAGCCATCGGTGTTCCTTATGATGGGCCTCCTGATGCCTCTGGGCACGTACTACGTGCTGACCGGGGAGATCTTCTCATGGGAGGTCCTGCTCATCAGCCTGCCCAACGCGTTCATGATCACCGCGGTTCTCACTGGCAACGAGACCCGCGACT
>CAZLMR010000178.1:0-2962 GCA_964560575.1 uncultured Methanomassiliicoccales archaeon
CGCCACGTCGAGGCCCATGCAGAAGATGTCGGTCGCCTGGAGGATCGGGTAGAACACCTTGGACGTGTCGACGTCCGCCTCGTCCTCGGACCTTCCCATGATGGTCATGGCCCTCTTGACCCTGGACAGGGATGTGACCTTGGCGACCTTGATCGCCATCTCCCAGTACTCGATGTCGTTGAGGATCTCGCTGGCATACTTGAACTCGACCTTGTCCTCGGGGACGCCCAGCGCGATGAAGCAGTCCTGCATGTACCTGGCGCATGTGCGTATGTTCTCCAGGTCTCCGCCGAGCTTGTCATTTATGTAAGCGTGCCAGTCAGCCCAGAAGATTGTGACCCTGAAACCGGCGTCGGTAAGGTCCCTGATCTTCTGCGCGACCAGGACCCATCCGAGATGCACGAGACCGGAGGGCTCGAAACCGATGTACGCGGTGGGCTCCTCCTTCTCTGTCAGGAGGGCGCGGAGCTCCTCCTCGGTCACTGTCTCCTCGGTGTTCCTCATGATGAGGGCCAACCTCTGTTCGACATCCATGTTGATCGGAGCGGCATAGGCAAACCCTATTAAAAGGGATATTGTTGGTCCGTCGATGTCCGGCAGATACCCCCTTCTGGAGCGTTCCTTCCTGTCCAGCCCCGTCGTAGACATGGACGGGTACCCCTATTTCGTGAACCCCGTGAGCGACGGGATACCGGCGATGCCCAGAGAGCTGCTGGACGAGGTCGCCGACGGGATCGTGTCGGTGGCGGATCTGGACTGCGACATCGTCCTGACGCCGGAGGCCATGGGGATACCGCTGGCGGCGTGTGTCACGGAGAGGACGGGGATCCCGTACTCCGTCATCAGGAAGAGACGCTACGGCCTCCCGGACGAGATCGCCCTGGATCAGCACACCGGATACTCGCACTCGCCCATGTACATCAACGGGATCGCCCCCGGGACCAGGGCGGCAATCGTCGACGACGTGGTGAGCACCGGAGGGACCCTGAAGGCGATCGTCAGTGCCCTGAGAGGCGCCGGGGTCGTCGTCACGGAGGTCATCACCGTGTACAGCAAGCAGAGGGACATCTCTGGCCTGTCGGTGGAGCTCGGGGTCCCGGTGAGGTACCTCCTGGCAGGGAGCTCGGTCGGTGGAAGGCCGAGCCTCCTGTGACGTTGAGTCACACGGTCCGACTCTTATACCGAACATGGGCAGAATGGCCCATGGACCCCGTTCTGATAGGTTTCTGCATCGTCATGTCCGTGGCAGGCGCCGGGCTCGGACTGTTCAGCGGACTGGCCCCGGGGATACACGTCAACACCCTGGCGGCCATGCTGCTGGCCGTCCATCCGGCGATCGCCTCCTCGGTGTCCGGACATCTGGACCCGGAGGGTGTTGCCATGGCGGTCTGCTGCTGCATAATGTCGGCGTCAGTGGTCCATTCGTTCGTGGACTTCGTGCCGTCGGTGTTCATAGGCGCACCGGATGGGGAGGATGCCGTGTCCGTTCTGCCGGGCCATCGTCTGCTGAGACAGGGACGCGGCATGGAGGCGGTCAGGGCCGCCGCCATAGGGAGCCTCATCGGCGCATCCACGGCGATACTGCTGTCCGTCCCCCTCCAGTGGCTGCTGCTTCACGGCCTCGGAGAACCTCTGGAGAGGCTGACCCCTTTCGTGCTGCTGGTGGCCGCGGGGGTCGTGATCGCGTCCGAGCACGGGAAGGGAGGGATCGTCTGGGGATCGGCCGCGTTCGCGGTCTCGGGCATGCTCGGTCTCGCGTGCATGACCCTGGAGGTGCCGATGGACGGTCTGGCCGGTGAGGGGAGCATCATGCTCCCGCTGCTGACCGGGCTGTTCGGGATACCGGTCCTGCTGGAGTCGTCATCGTCCTCGGGCATACCGCACCAGCAGGACCGCGTGAGGGACCCGGTCGGTCCCCTGCCGGGACTGAGGGGCGTCCTGATGGGGACGGTGGCCGGATGGTTCCCCGGGATCACATCCACCGTCGGAGCGTCGATGTCCGCCGTCCTGTTCCCCGAGGACAGGCCCGAGCGTTTCATATCGACGGTGGCATCGGTGGGTACGGTGACGTCGGTCCTGTCCCTCGTGACGCTGTCCGTGTCCGGGAACGGAAGGTCCGGGACCGCCCTCGCCATCGGCGAGATAGCCGGAGGTTCCCTGGACGGATTCATGTCCCAAGGATTCCTGACCCTCCTGTTCGCCACCGCCCTAGGCTCGGTACTGGGGTACTGGCTCACCATATGGTCCGGGAAGGCCATGTCGGATCTTGTGAGCAGGATCGACACCGGGCGCGCCAGCCGCTGGGTCATCGTCCTTCTGACGGTGCTCACGCTGGTCCTGACCGGACCCTTCGGGATCCTGATTCTAGCATGCTCCACGTTCGTGGGATTCATGCCGAAGGTGTTCGGCACCGGGAAGATCGTCCTGTGCGGATGCCTGCTGCTCCCGGTCCTGCTGTTCGAGTTCGGCTATCACTGAAGCTTCGACTGCGCCTTGGACATGAACTTCGCGTTGTCGACGACGAACCTCTCATGGGTGCCGGATCCGATCTCGCCCTTGGCATCCGTGACCGTCACACTGAAGACGAGCCTCCTCCTGTCGACCTCGACGAGCTCGGTGACGCAGGTGGCCGACATCCCCACCGGGGTGGCCGAGGAATGCGCCACGTCCAGATGCGTGCCGACCGTGCTGGTCCCCTCCTCCAGGAAGGGCGCCACGCTCTCGCTGGCGGTGGCCTCGATGAGCGCTATCATGGCCGGCGTCGCGAACACTGGCAGGGTGCCAGATCCGAGCGCCTCGGCGGTGTTCGATGCGGTCACTTCCACGGTCTTCTCTCCTCTGATTCCGGGGTTGAGCATGAGGGGCGAATCGGGCATCACTAGTTATTAACTACGCTGAAAACAATGCGGGCGCCATGGGATTGGAAGATGAACTCTACGACGAGCTCTACGAGTTGAGGGAG
>CAZLMR010000179.1:0-2929 GCA_964560575.1 uncultured Methanomassiliicoccales archaeon
AGCGGGATCGCGGACAGCATAGCGGATGGGTGTCTGACGAGCCCCCGGACGACCCCGGACGGATGGTCGATGTCTATGCCGTCGAGCACCCTGCCGACATCCTCGCGCGAGGCGTATCTGCCGGCGGCGTCGAGATCCCCGTCCGACAGACGGACGAACATCCTCCTGAGCCTCCATCCCTTCCTCAACTCGGAACCGAATGCTCTATCGCAATCCTTCTCATATGTCATTAGACATTTCCTTGTGAAATCACGATTGTTGATTGATTGGGAAATAGTATCCGAAAGCAGTCCTGCCGCTGTCAGTCCCGGATACAGCCCTCCGCCGGAGACCGGTTTCACCTGGCAGGCGGCATCCCCCACCAGCGCTGTGCGGTCCGCGACGATGTGCCCGCGCTGATGCAGAGGGATCTTCCCGCTGTGCATGCCGATGACCCGGTCCTCGGCACCGATGTGGCGCAGGAGCCTCTTCAGATACTCCATCGGAGGGCCGGCGGACCATGACGAGCAGAGACCGACGCGGGTGAAGTCCCCGCATGGGATCTCCCATGTGAAGAATCCTGGAGCCAGCTTGCTACCCAGATGTATCCTGAACCTGTCCCCGTGCTCCATCCTCACGGACACGTCGGCCTGTATACCACGCAGATACTCGGTCGGACGGCTCCCCTCTACGGACCTGGCCACCGCGGATGAGTGGCCGTCCGCTCCGACGATCAACTCCGATTCGACATCGCATGTCGAAGTGACTATCGAAACCCTGTCAGAAATCGAATGGGATCTGTATTTCGACCCGTACAGAAACGACGCTCCGGCGTCCATGGCGGATCCGGCGATCTTGGAATCCAAATCGGCACGGTCTATGGCCCTTGCTATGGGGGCTCTGGAATCTACGGACACCACGGTGCCGTCCGGGAAAACGACATCGGCACCGAGGATGGTGGAAAGGATCTCCGGCCTGACGCCGGAGAGTTTGATGACGTCGTCGGTGACGAGTCCCGCGCACTGCATCGGGAACCCCGAGCACCGATGCTCCTCGATCACCACAACATCATGGTTGCGGGCGAGGAGGGCCGCCGTGCGGCTTCCGGCAGGACCGCCGCCGACGACCGCGACGTCGTGCATCTGCTCAGCTCTTCTTGGACTTCTCGTAGTCCGCGATGAACTTCTGGATGCCCTCGTCCGTCTTGGGGTGCTTCACCATCAGCTTCAGGGTGTCGAAGGGGATGGTGGCGATGTCGGCACCGCACAGGGCGGCGTCGAGGACGTGGGCGGGTCCGCGGATGGATGCGGCGATGATCTGGGTGTCGAAGCCGTAATTGTCGAAGATCGCCCTGATCTGGGAGACGAGGTCGATGCCGTGCTCGCCGATGTCGTCCAGGCGTCCGATGAACGGGGAGACGTAGGCGGCTCCGGCCTTGGCGGCAAGGAGGGCCTGCAGGGGCGAGAAGATCAGTGTGACGTTCACGTCGATGCCCTCGGAGGACAGGATCTTCGTGGCCTTCAGGGTCTCGATGCACATGGGCAACTTCACGTTGATGTTGGGGTGGATGGATGCGAGCTCGCGTCCCTCCTTGACCATCTCGTCACAGGTCATGGACATGGCCTCGGCGGAGATGGGTCCGTCAACGACCTCCGCGATCTCCTTCACGCGTGTCCTGACGTCGACGCCCTCTTTGGCGATGAGACTGGGGTTGGTGGTGACCCCGTCCAGGATCCCCCAGCTGTTGATCTCCTTGATCATGTCAAGGTTCGCAGTGTCGATGAATACCTTCATTTCAGATCCTCCTCGAAATGGATTTCTTCGCCGCCTCCACGATGTGGGCGACTGTGAGCCCGTACTTCTCCATGAGCTGGTCGGGCTTGCCTGACTCGCCGAAGGTGTCGCGGGTTCCGACCCTCTCGAGCGGTACGAGGACGCCCTCCACGAGCGCCTCGGCGACCGCGGAGCCCAGCCCGCCGATGATGCTGTGCTCTTCGGCGGTCACGCAGCATCCGGTCTTGGACACGGAGGCGTACAGGGCCTCTGTGTCCAGGGGCTTGATCGTTGACATGTTGATGACCTCGGCCTCGATGCCCTCTGCGGCGAGCGTCTCCGCCGCCTCCAGGCAGAACGAGACCATCTGGCCACAGCCGACCAGGGTGACGTCGGAGCCCTCCCTCATCACGGTCGCCTTCCCGATGACGAACTCGGCGTCCGGAGAGGTGATCGTGGGGAACTCCGCACGGCCCATCCTCATGTAGACGGGTCCGTCGTACTCCGCGATGGCCTTCGTGGCAGCGTAGGCTTCGTAGGCGTCCGCAGGCGAGATCACGGTCATGTTGGGAAGGTCGCGCATGACTGCCATGTCCTCCAGTGCCTGGTGGGACGCGCCGTCCTCGCCGACGCTGATGCCGCAGTGTGTGGCGACGACCTTCACGTTGAGTCTGGGGTAGGCGACGGCGAGCCTGATCTGCTCCCAGCACCTGCCTGTGGCGAACACGCCGAACGTGGATGCGAAGGCGATCTTGCCGGATGCAGCGAGACCGGCGGCGATGCCGATCATGTTCTGCTCCGCGATCCCGACCTCGACGAACCTCTCGGGACAGACCTTCTTGAAATCGGAGGTCTTGGTGGAGCCGGCGAGATCGGCGTCGAGCACGACGACCCTCGGGTTCTCGGCGGCGAGCTCCGCAAGTGCCTTCCCATAGTAGTTGCGCTGTGCAAGCTTCTCGCTCATTCGGAAACCCCCTTGAGCTCCCTCATGGCCTGCTCATGCTCCTCGGCGTTGCAGGCCTTCCCGTGGAATCCGACGTTGTTCTCCATGAAGGACACACCCTTGCCCTTGATAGTGTTCATGATGATGACGGTGGGCCTCCTCTTGGACTCGGCAGCCTTGTCCAGGGCCTCCTCGATCTGCCTTATGTTGTGGCCGTTGATGATGATGACGTTC
>CAZLMR010000180.1:0-2928 GCA_964560575.1 uncultured Methanomassiliicoccales archaeon
GATCAGGAGGCTCCAGAAGGAGAAGCGCGATGTCGAGTCCGACCTGGAGAAAGCCAGGGAGGAGGTCGAGAGGACCCTCTCGGACCTGGAGTCGGAGAGGGAGAGGAGCCGTGAGCTCGAAGCCAGGCTCGCAGAGGTCGGAGAGGGGATCAGGCCCTCCCGGGAGCTGCCCGAAGGGGAGATCATGGGCAAGGTCGTCCGCTCGTCGCCGTCCACCATGAGGTCGGAGCTGTTCGACAGACCCCGGTACACCGTCAGGATATCCCGCGATGGTCACGGGATGAAGTTCAAACCCGACATCGAGGGACGCGCCATCTGCAAGGACGGGGCCATAGACCTGCCGCTCCTGGGGAGGCTGGTCCCATTCGACGGAGTGGACGAGCATGACGCCGTCATCACACCCGACGGTACGATCGTCATAGTCCTCCGATGATGGGAAAGCCCCTCGGGGCCTTCATCACCGATGGAATTTAATGATAACGATATCCTCTTAGTACAAACCATTTCCCCAACATACATACGTTTTGATTACTATATAGTGTACATATGTCTACTATGATGATGTGACTCTATGATGTTTATTCACACAATATACCGTTACGAAACATCAGACAGTCTGTTTTATATACTAGCACAAAGTGGCACCACTCATGGCAACATACGATGTTCCCGAAGCGCAGAGCAAGATGCGCGAGCTCGTCGACAGATCTCTGATGGGAGAGAAAATAACCATCAGCACCGGCGCCGGAAACATCGTGATGATTTCCGAGGAGGACTGGGATTCCCTCGTCGAGATGGTCAGCATGATGACCGTCCCCGCCGTGCTGGAGGCATACAAGACCTCCCTGACCACGGCCAAGAGCGCCAGAGCCTGAATCGCGAACGAAATGCCGGTCCCATCGAGGACCGGCGACCCATATTCTCCGAGACCCCCGTTGCCTGGGTTCCCGACGCGCCCCGATCTGGGATGCGACCACTGCCAGCGGTTAGAAGGAAGAGAGCACCCGATGATCTAAGTATATAGGGTTCTACCTATGGCTCCGTATACTACTTCGATTCGCTTCATACCCTACATAGACATCCTCATCCTCATGGCGGAATTCGGAGTCGAGGAGACTCGCATGAGGCTGCAGGAGATCATCGACAGATCGGTCATGGGTGAGAAGATCACGGTCACGACAGAGAACGGCAACGCCGTCATCGTCTCCGAGGAGGACTGGGACTCCCTGGTGGAGGCCATGAGCGCCCTCGCGCTCCAGGGCAGGACGGACATCGTCGGAGCCGCGATAGGATTCTGACACGTCCTCCGGACATCGCCGATCGGACAGCGCGGCTGGATCCAGCAGACGGTGTACGATGACAGTCACAGGCCCGGGCATCCATTCCCGGACCTGCGACCTGAAAATAATATGGGTTTGGCCATCCGGGCCCGTTCGGGGTCCCGGGATGGCGGATGTTCTCAACTGGACCTCTCGGTCGTCTCCTTCCTGACCTTGGCGATGAAGTCGTCGAGGGACATGGATCCGAGGTCCTGACCCTCCCTGGTCCTGATGGTGACGATCGTGCCGTCGTCGCTCTCCTTCTCTCCGAGGACGAGCATGTACGGGATCTTCTGGAGCTGGGCCTCGCGGATCTTGTATCCGATCTTGTTGTCGCTGTTGTCGAGCTCCATCCTGATTCCGGACTCCTTCAGCTTCGCGGCGACCTTGGACGCGTAGTCGAACGACTTCTCGGAGACGGACAGGACCCTCACCTGGACGGGGGCGAGCCATACGGGGAACCTTCCCGCGTAGTGCTCCGTGAGGATTCCGATGAACCTCTCGATGCTGCCGAAGATGACACGGTGGATCATGATCGGCCTGTGCTTCTCGCCGTCGGATCCTGTGTACTCGATCTCGAACCTCTGGGGCATCTGGAAGTCCAGCTGGATCGTTCCGCACTGCCAGGTCCTGCCGAGGCAGTCCTCGAGGTGGAAGTCGATCTTCGGCCCGTAGAACGCGCCGTCGCCCTCGTTGACCACATAGTCCAGGTCCATGGCCTTGAGCGCGTTCTCGAGCGCACTCGTCGCCATCTCCCAGTCCTCGTCGGAACCCATGCTGTCCTCAGGCCTGGTGGAGAGCTCCACATGGTACTTGAATCCGAATTTGGAGTAGACCTCGTCGATGAGCCTGACGACGCCCTCGATCTCCTGCTCCACCTGGTCCGGCGTCATATAGATGTGCGAATCGTCCTGGGTGAAGCACCTGACCCTGAACAGGCCGTGGAGGGTACCGGACTTCTCGTGCCTGTGGACGACCCCCAGCTCCCCGAGCTTCAGGGGAAGGTCCCTGTACGACCTGGGCTCGGTCTTGTACACCAGGATGCTGCCGGGGCAGTTCATCGGCTTGACGCAGTAGATCTCGTCGTCGATGGTCGTGGTGTACATGTTGTCCTTGTAGTGGTCCCAGTGCCCGGAACGGAGCCAGAGGGCCTGGTTGAGGATCATGGGCGTGGAGATCTCCTGGTAGTTCTCCCTGGTGTGGATCTCCCTCCAGTACTCGATGAGGTTGTTCTTCAGGACCATACCCTTGGGCAGGAAGAACGGGAACCCGGGGCCCTCCTCCATGATGGCGAAGAGTCCGAGCTCCTTCCCGAGCTTACGGTGGTCCCTCTTCTTGGCCTCCTCCAGCATGGTGAGGTACTTCTCGAGGGACTCCTTGCTCTCGAACGCCGTACCGTAGATCCTGGAGAGCATCTTGTTGTGCTCGTCGCCCCTCCAGTACGCTCCGGCGAGGGACAGGAGCTTGAACGCCTTGACGGCCTTCGTGTAGAGGGCGTGGGGTCCGGCGCAGAGGTCGGTGAACTCGCCCTGTCTGTAGAAGCTGATGACGGCGTCCTCGGGGAGGGCCTCCACGAGCTGCACTTTGTAGTCCTCGCCCTTGGACCTCA
>CAZLMR010000181.1:0-2903 GCA_964560575.1 uncultured Methanomassiliicoccales archaeon
GTTCTCGAGGATCTCGTCCTTAGGGCCGTTCATCACGATCCTCCCCTTGTGGATGAACACGATGTAGTCCGCTATCCTCTCCAGGTCGGATGTTATGTGTGATGACATCAGGACGGTGTGGTTCTCGTCCTGCATGTAGTCCATCACGAGGTCCAGGAACTCGTCCCTGGCGGCCGGGTCCATGCCTGCTGTCGCCTCGTCCATTATCACGAGCTCGGGGTTGTGGGATAGCGCCACAGCGACCTGTATCTTCATCCTCATGCCGCGCGAGTATTCCTTCAGTCTCTTGTCCTCGGGGATTCCGAACGCGGACATCAACTCGGAGTACCTGGCAGGGTTCCAGTTGCTGAACAGCGATGACATCAGCTTCCCTATCTGGGCGCCGGTCATCTGTTGGAACAGATGGCACTCGTCGAAGACGACGCCCACCCTTCCATCTATCTCGGTCCTATCCTCCGATCCGAAGAGCCTTATGCTCCCGGAATCGATGATGTTCGCACCCGTTATGCACTTGATCAGCGTGGTCTTGCCAGCACCGTTCTCGCCGATGAGGCCGACCACGTATCCCTGAGGTATGTCGAGGTCCAGGTCCCTCATCTCGAAGGACCCGAAGGACTTGCACAGTCCCCTAATCTCAACCGCGTTCTCCATTGTCATTCACCTTCGTACAGGATGTCCACCATCTCCGTCAGCTCGTCCTTCGAGATGCCGCCGCGCTTGGCGACCTCCACCGCTCTGCGGATGCTGTCCTCCGCCAGCTTCAGGTTGGCCTCGCGCAGCAGTTCCGGATCCTGGGCGGCTACGAAGCTTCCCTTGCCGGCGACCGTCTCGATGAACCCCTCCGCCTCGAGGTCGTTGTACGCCCTCTTGGTGGTGATGAGGCTGATCCTCAGGCTCTGGGCAAGAGCGCGCATGCTGGGCAGGGCATCGCCCGCCTTGAGCTGTCCGCTCATGATCTGGCTCTTCACCTGGTCGGTGATCTGCTCGTAGATCGGCTTCCCGCTGGAGTTGCTGATGATGATCTCCATCTTCCTCTGACATCCTGTACGCTGTTGGTGTATATAACTGTATATGCACGATATACACAGTATTCACAGGTATACACAGTCCAACGACCCCTCCGACTTGAAGGTTTCGATGGATCCCTCCTCATTATATTATAAACAAAGAGAGACCAATGCTTTTATAATACGTCCATAATCGCACGCTCGGTAAAATGACTGGCGATGAGAAAAAGAAGAGAGACCCTATATTCACGGTCTGCTTCGTTGTATTCATCCTGGCCGCCGTATCGGTGGTCGGAGTCTACGTCGACGAGCATTACCTGACTGAAGACAACACCCTCGTGGCCTACGGAGATGACGTCACCGTCAACTACGTTGGAACTTTCTACGACTTCGACGGCAGCGACATCGCGGTCGAATTCGACTCCGGAGAGATCGACTTCACCGCAGAGGCCGGCAGCGACGTCCTGCAGAAGTTCTGGGAGGCATGCATCGGACACAAGGTCGGTGACTCAGTGCAGGTCGTCATCAACCCCGAAGATGGATACAGAGCTCCCGCCACCGGTCAGGACAACGTCTCCATGAGCGGAATGACCATGGACAGGACGCAGGTCATGTCCAAGGCCCAGTTCGACAGTATCTACGACTACACTCTCAGCGGTGGATCCGGACTTCCGATCGACACCGTCTACGGATGGAAGGCCATGGCGTTCCTCGATTCCGCTACCCAGATGGTCACCATCTACCACATGCCCGAGGTAGGTAAGACAACCACCTACACCTACGAGGATGAGAGCGAGGATGCGGAGGAGACCTCCGACGTGACCGTTAACTTTACTGTCACCAGCATCGAGGGAGACACCATCACCTACAACATTGGTTTCGAGGGATACACATCCGTCGGAAGCGGCGACGAGGTCCAGATGATCGAGCTGCAGTTCGGAGACGAGACCTGGCAGATCACCAACATCAACGGCTCCACCTTCAGCTACAAGACCTCCCCCAACACAGCAAACCAGACGCTCTACTTCGAGATAGAGATCGTCTCCATCAACTAAACCCACATTTTACCTCCCCGGGAGCGATCCCGGGGATCCACATCTCAAATATCCTCTCGATGATGCGGGTTCATGACGTTCGCGCACACCACCATACATGTGACCGACCTCGACCGCAGCATCGCGTTCTACGGAAGGCTCGGCATGGACGTGTCCCGCAGGTTCGGTCCGCCCGGCCATGAGATAGCGTTCCTCGGTGACGGGGAGACGAAACTGGAGCTGGTCGCAGACGGATGCGATGCGGTGGATTACCCCGGCATATCCATCGGGTTCACCAGCGATGATGCGGAAGCGCTCGCGAAGAGCCTAGATGAGAAGTGTGTGGGGCCGATTACCCCCGCCCCCGGGGTGGAGTTCTATTTCGTGAGGGACCCGGACGGGTTCACCGTCCAGATCCTCCAGGTTTGAGGTTCAGAGGATCTCGTCCAGCTTCTCAAGCATGTCCTGGGTGTCCTTCGCCAGGAGCCAGATGGTCCTCTCCTTCTTGGGACCCTTGTCGACAATAGCGTCGGGCATCCTCTTGGACTTCTTCAGGGCCTTCTCCGTGGCCTCCGAGAATTTGTCCTTGCCCATCTCGGCTGTGACGGTGGTCATGCCGACCTCCTCCATGACATCCATGATGTCGTCGCCGTAGGCGATGCTCATGATGCAGCGGCAGGACGGGTCGTGCTTCATGACGGTCAGAAGGATGTAGGACAGGCCCTCGGCGGTCCCGAACTTGGCGGGGCCGTTCTTCCTGAGGAATCCGTTGTGGACGGCCATCCTCTTGTCGATGGCCGCAATCTCCTCGGGTCCGGCCGCGTCCTTCAGAGCCATGGCGATGTTCATGCCGCCCTTCGGG
>CAZLMR010000182.1:0-2887 GCA_964560575.1 uncultured Methanomassiliicoccales archaeon
GGCCTCCCTGGGGAAGACCTCGGTCTCGGCCATGTTGGGGATGATGTAGTCCTCGGAGATTCCCTTCTCCTCGGCCCGCTTGGCCAGCTCCGTGGCCGCGGCGATGCACATCTCGTCGGTGATGGTCTTGGCCCTCACGTCGAGCACTCCCCTGAAGATGGCGGGGAATCCCATGGAGTTGTTGACCTGGTTGGGGAAGTCGGACCTTCCGGTGGCGAACACCCTGCATCCGTACTCCTTGGCCTCCCAGGGCCACATCTCGGGGATGGGGTTGGCGGTCGCGAACACGACGGGGTCGTCGGCCATCAGCTTGACGTACTCTGCGGGGATCGTGCCGGGTCCGGGCTTGGAAGCGGCGATGACGATGTCCGCGCCCTCCATGGCCTCCTTGATGCCTCCGCTCTTGCCGGCTCCGTTGGTCTTCTCGCAGATCTCCCACTTCTGCTTGAAGTCGTTCTTGACGTCCTCCCTGGAGAGGTTCAGGATTCCCTTGGAGTCGCACATGCACATGTGCTTGGGGCTGAATCCGGTTGCCAGCAGCAGCCTGGCGATGGCGATGGACGCGGCGCCGGCTCCGATGACGGCGATCTGGGCCTCCTCAAGCTTCTTGCCGACGAGCTTCATGGCGTTGATCGCACCCGCGACCTCCACGGTGGCGGTTCCCTGCTGGTCGTCGTGCCAGACGGGGATCTTGCAGTCCCTCCTCAGCTCGTCGAGGATGTCGAAGCACTTGGGGTTCGAGATGTCCTCCAGGTTGATTCCTCCGAAGGAGGGTGCGATGAGCCTTACGGTCTCGATGATCTTCTCGGGGTCCTTGGTGTCCAGACAGATCGGGACGCAGTCCACACCTCCGAGGTACTTGAACAGCATGGCCTTGCCCTCCATGACGGGCATGGCGGCCTCGGGTCCGATGTCCCCGAGTCCGAGAACACGGGTTCCGTCGGATACCACCGCGACTGTGTTCCACTTGCAGGTATGCTCGTACACCATGTCGGGGTTGGCGGCGATGTCCTTGCAGGGCTCTGCCACACCGGGGGAGTACCAGATGGCGAAGTCGTCGAAGGACCTGACACATGCCTTAGGCACGGTCTCGACCTTTCCGCGGTAGTACTTGTGCATAACCATGGCGTCTCTGCCGGGCTTCTTGGCCAGCTCCAGACGCTCCTCAACTGTCATTTCCTGTCCGTTTGCCATGAATTCACCTCATTTTCTACGAATTTCGTAGTATAACTTCGAATTCTAAACCTCATCATATCCCTTTCATTATTAATACTATCCGTATCGAACGTAAATCGAAGAATCGGGGGATATGGGTCCCCAGAGGATGCTGGACATCGGTCGAAATGACACCGATGATGCATCCAGGCCGCATCCACATCCGTGAATCCGGAATCCGCCCCGGTGCGGGCCCGTCATCCCGGACGGTGGCGAAGGGGCTCGTCTCAGGGGCCCTCGGGACCATGCCCTCTGGAATCGATCACCCTGAGGAGCACTGTCAGGCCGATCGCTGCGATGCCGAGGACGGACAGCACCACGACCACCATGCACAGGTATCCCCACGGGATGCTTGACAGGAACCCTCCGGAATAGTCGACGATCTCGTTGTACAGCATCCCGAGCAGCCCCGCTATCACGCCGGTGCACAGGATCATCAGCAGCTTGCCTTCATCGTCCATCTCATCACCCTACATGGCCGGGCCTGCCGGTCGGCGGCCATGTGAGGAACCGCATGCCTCCCCATATATGGGTAGCGAAGACCCCCGACGGCCACGACCCGGACCGCCCCATCCGATAAGCTAAACCGTGATGACGCATCCCGATGACAGATGTCCAGAGAGATCACCGTCCTCCTCGTCGACGGATACATCGACGACCCTGCCGCCCTCGGCGTCCCGCCGTACATCTCCCCCATCGTCCGTGCCATTGCCGGTGCCGCCATAGATGCCGGTGCCGACAGGGTGGAATACCTCACGGTCGACATGATCCGCAGGGGCGCCAAGGTCCCCGAGGCCGACGTGAGCGTCGTCATGTCAGGGAACACTG
Source organism: uncultured Methanomassiliicoccales archaeon (assembly GCA_964560575.1). GTDB lineage: Archaea > Thermoplasmatota > Thermoplasmata > Methanomassiliicoccales > Methanomethylophilaceae > Methanoprimaticola. The sequence goes on from CAZLMR010000182.1 coordinate 2,044, forward strand.
TCCCCGGGAAGTACCTCCGCTCGATGCCCATGTCCGGGAAGGAGCTGGACTCGCTCTTCCCCAGGCTGAGGGGATGGAGGCTCATAGGAGGGTCGGCGGCGGACTCCCCTGTGGCCGAGAGGTTCGATTTCGTCATCAGGAGGGACCTTGCCGCATCACTTTATGACGGCATGTCCGGAAAGGAGGTTGGCGAGAGATACCGCACCCTGGAGGAGTGGAACAGATGGATGATGCTGGGCGCGGACATTGTCACCCAGCACCAGGACTTCCCCGAACCGCTGATTGCCGAGATCGAATCATACCGCGGATGCCACAGATGGTCCACAGGAGGATGCTCGTACTGCATCGAACCAATGAAGGGCAGGCCGCTGATGCGCTCCCCATCCGATATCATCGCAGAGGCGTCTAAACTCAGGGACCTGGGCGTCAGGAACCTGAGGGTCGGCGGCCAGACGTGCATCGTATCCTACGGTTCGGAGGATGATTCCGCGGTGCCGAAACCGGATCCCGAGGCCGTGTCCGAACTGTTCGAGGGGCTGGCGGGCCTTGGGTTCGATGTCCTGCACGTCGACAACGCCAACGCATCCGTGATCGCCACCTATCCGGAGGAATCGGGGATCATCCTCAGGACCATCGCGGACAACTGCACCGACGGCAACGTGCTCGCCCTGGGGATGGAGACCGCGGACCCCCGTGTGGTCATCGAGAACAACCTCAACAGCACATCGGACCAGGTGATGGATGCGGTGAGGATGATAAACCGCATCGGCGGGGAGAGGGGGCCGAGGGGGCTGCCGAAGCTGCTCCCGGGCATCAACCTGATCTGCGGACTTGACGGCGAGAC
>CAZLMR010000183.1:0-2873 GCA_964560575.1 uncultured Methanomassiliicoccales archaeon
AGGGCAAGGTGTCCCTCGTCAAGTACTGGCCCTCGCCCCTGAAGGAGGGCATGGTCCTGCACATCGGCCACTGGATGCAGATGGTTCCGTGCAGGGTCACGGCCGTCGACGACGGTTCCGATTTCAGGTCCGCCACCGTCACGTTCGAACTCGAGTCCGACATGATACACAAGCCCGGGGACAGTGCCATCATCATGTATCTCGAGGGCGGCAAGCTCAGGGTCGCAGGCTCCATCATCCTGAACTGAAACTAAAGGGGGTCCAGACCCCCGATTATTCATTTCTCGCAGACGTGCTCGATCACGTTGAACCATTTCCTCAGTTCCCCACACTTCTGGCATGTGTATCTCTGGATCTGTTCCTCGATCCAGGCATCCACACCTATCTCTGCCATGCGCCTGTTGTTGGGTATCCCGTCCGCATGGTGACATCCGCCGTTGATGATCGGTTCCCCGCTGAACCTCTCCAGTGTCCCGCAGGGGAATTCGGAGCACTCGTAGCATCTTGTCACGCCGTGTTCCCTGGTGCAGTCTGTGATCCCATACCAAGGGCAGCCGTCGCACTCCTCCTTGACGAAGTCGGACAGGCAACCATGGCATTCCTCCGGGAACGCTGGGCATGCGCCACAGAACAATCCGCAGGGTGCCGCACACATCTCATCTGGTCTCCTCATCTTATCGTCTTCCTCATTCAGTCTAAGATATGGGGGGTAGTTCCCGGTCCCCCATACATGGATGTGATCGATCCCGCCATCGTGGCGATCATCATCCGGTGGCGGAGAGGGCTCTTCTTCTGAGTTTGAGATGCAATCATCTCTGGCCTTATTAAAACGGTCAGGATCGGTGCGACATTCCTATTATCTACACCGACATGTTAGGATGCTATGGTCCTTTGTCCTCAGTGCGGAAAGGAGAATCCGGACGAACATGAGGCCTGCCGGGAATGCGACGCCGTGCTGCCCGAGTCTCCGGTGATGGAGCAGTCTCTCGGCACAAGTCTTGGTTTCGATAGTCAGGATGTGGAGACGGTCGTCCCTGCGGAGGTGCTGCTGAAGAAGTTCAAGGCCATCGTGGAGCTCAGGAAGACGCCCGAGAGACTGAGGTTCAGGCGCAACGCCATCATCCTCTCCGTCATCCCGTCGGTCGTGGTCCTTCTGATGCTCGCGTTCTGGAGTCCTGAGTACTCTGTGGCCATAGATGACTGGATCCCCTTTGAAGGCGAGCGTCTCTCCTTCTACGACGTGGCCTCCATGGAGGGCAATGCGCTGATCCTGCTCATGATCGTTTTATGTGCAGTCGCAGCAGTGTCCGGAATCCTGTCACCCATGTGTAGCACCGTCGGACCGATTATTCTGATATGCCTGATCATAATCTCAGATTCCTTCACGGTGTATTCGGGAGGCCATTCGCTACAGTACTCGTGCGTAGGTCCGATGTGGTATGCTGGCATCCTGATAGGTGTCCTATGTACCGTCACGGCTTACATCTCCGCCTGTTTCATGAGCAGGTCCCTCAGTCCGGACGGCCGTGTGAGAGACAGATCCACCGGCGTGTTCCATCTAGGTCTGCTGTACAACGTCGACAGGAATTGGAACAGGGTCGCACGTAGGCGATTCCCGGTCTGCCGATGATGCTGTCGGGAGCGGGTGTTCCCAGCCCTGACAGCACATATTTATACTAAGCTACCTAAACCCGTTCTCAGCCGTGCTACTTGATAGCACGAAACAATGTGGTGTTCAAGATGGCGTTCTGGAACAAAGAGATCGAGACGATGCCCCGTGAGGAACTGGAGAAGATGCAGCTCAGCCTGCTCAGGGCCAAGGTGCGCGAGATGTACGACGCGTCGCCCTTCTTCCATGAGAGGATGAGGTCCGTGAACCTGCTTCCGGAGGACATCGACAGCTTCGAGAAGTTCCGCCAGGTCCCCTTCATGAGGAAGTCCGACCTGAGGGACAACTACCCCGACAAGCTGTTCGTCAGACCTTACGACGACATCGTCAGGGTGCACGTCTCCTCCGGTACCACCGGCAGACCCACCGTCGTCGGCTACACCCAGAAGGACATCGACAACTGGACGGAGTCCCTCGCACGCGGGATGACCTCATTCGGCATGACTCACAAGGACATGCTCCAGAACTTCCACGGATACGGTCTCTTCACCGGCGGTCTCGGTGTCCACTACGGCGCGGAGAGGATCGGCGCCACGGTCCTCCCCATCGGCACAGGCAACACCGCCAGGCAGATCCAGCTGATGCAGGACCTTCCCGTGACCGCCTGGGCAGGCACACCCTCTTACATGTTCCACATCGCGGACGTCTGCGACCAGATGGGGATCGACATCAGGAACGACACCAAGGTCAGACTGGCGATCGCCGGAGGGGAGCCCTGGTCCGAGAGCATGAGGCAGAAGCTCCAGGAGAGGACCGGCGTCCGCGTCCACAACTGCTACGGTGCCAGCGAGTTCTACGGCCCCATGTTCCTGGAGTGCGAGAAGCAGTGCGGTCTCCACATATGGGCGGATCTGTGCTACATGGAGATCCTCGACAAGAACGGCGACCCCTGCGCCGACGGCGAGAGAGGCGAGATCGTCGTCACCATGCTCCAGAAGGAGGCCTTCCCGCTCATCAGGTACAAGATCGGTGACGTCTCCGCCCTCACATGGGAGAAGTGCGAATGCGGCAGGACCCACCCCAGGCTGATGAGGATCTCCGGAAGGACCGACGACATGCTCGTCGTGAGGGGGGTCAACGTGTTCCCCTCGCAGATCGAGAGCGTCATCGGGGAGATGCCCTTCCTGTCCCCGTTCTACCACATCACCCTCACGAACGAGAACTACATGGATAGGATGGTCGTCGAGGTCGAACTCAACGAGGC
>CAZLMR010000184.1:0-2853 GCA_964560575.1 uncultured Methanomassiliicoccales archaeon
GGGGACGCGCCTTCTGCTCATACGGTGTGCTCCGAGCGGTCCGATTACCGCGGTCATATTAAAACTGCGCGTATGCCCGCGAACAGGGGCGCCCGGATGCGCGTTTCATTCTTCCGACGGTCCGGCGGGGGAGAACGGGCACATGGTGTCGAGGATGCCGTGTATCTTCGGGTTCTCGGGTGCGGAGCCGTCCAGATGGGACATCCAGAGCGAGACGAACTGTCTGTGGAACTCTATGACGCAGTCGTCCCAGTTCTTGGCGGACGCGTCGAGGCCCAGCTCGTCGCACTTCAGGTACCAAGTGGCCGTGCGGGAGTAGTAGGACGGGATGCCCTCCAGGGGGTAGACCAGTCCGACGTCCCCGAAGGAGGCTATGCCCCTCAGGAAGACGGTGCCGGGGAACGTGTAGCAGTTGTCCACGGCCTTGATCTCCACGATGTTGTCGTCGTCATCCCTGACGATGGTCCCCATGGCGATGACGGGACCGGCGGATGCGAAGTCCTCCCTGTCGTAGGAGGGGATGGTCGGGACGTAGTTCAATGGGATGAGCCCCTTCCCGCTGGTGATGGCGTAGTGGTCCCTGCGCTTGGGATCCTTGACGATGACCCCCATGATGCCGCCGTTGTACGCACGGGTCGCCATCTTGGCGATCTCCGTCACCCTGAGGACGTCCATGTCGCAGAAGCACATCACATCGTCATCGGGTCCATGCAGCAGCGCGTTGCCCTGGAGGTCGTCGTATATGTCGAGCACCACCGATGCCACTGCCTTCCTCCCGATGACATCCGGGAACGTGTCGCTCATGAACGTGCCCTTGGCCGGTCCTCCGAGATATGCCAGCGTCTCATGGAGCATCCTCCTTGCATCGGTGGCCATGGAACCATCCCCCTCGAGGGTGACGCGTGTGTACAGCTTCTCCGGGATGTCTCCCTGGAGTCTCAGCTCGCCTCTGACGATGTTCCTGCAGATTTCGGTGAAAAGGCGTCCGATGTCGGACATGACCGCATCCGCTATCGACTTCTCGGCGTCCTTGTCGTGGTCGTCATAGGAGACCACACGCAGCACGTAGCCTTCCATGCCGCATGTATCTCCTCACGACGTTAAAAATGGGGCGGTTCACGGAAGAGCCAGCGATCTGAGGAAGTCCCTGACCTCCGCCTCCTCGCCCTCGAGCTCCCCGTCGTTCTCCTCGTAGGTCTCCCAGAGGAACACGAAGTACTCGTGGAACGCCACGACGCATTCGTCCCATGAGGGCTTGGACACCGAGATGCCGAGGTCGTCGCAGTTCAGGGTCCACATGCCCTTCTTAGCGTTGTATCCGGGGATGGCCTCAACGGGGTTGAGGAGGATTATGTCCCTGGCCGCGGTGATGGCCCTGTGGAACTTGACGGTTGGGAAGGAGTAGCAGCCGATGACTGCGCGCATCTCCTTGACGTTGCCGTCCTCATCCGTGACGACAGTGCCAGATGCTATGATCGGGCCCGCCTCGGAGAACAGCGGGATGTCCGTGGTGGATATGTTGCTGGCGAACGTGACCGGGACGGAGTCCTTCCCGTTGGATATGAGCCAGCGTCCCTTCCTGACGGGGTCCTGCCTGATGGTCCCTATGACCGCCCCGTTGAAGGAGAGCGAGGTGTCCTCCGCGATCTCCCTCAGCCCCTCCCTCCTGGTGAGCCTGAACCTCTTGAGGTCCTCGCCGGTGCCGTAGTACAGGTCGTAGCCGACGAGATGGTCCGCAAGAGACAGAAGGTCTTTGGACAGGGCCCTGCGGGCAAGCGCCTCGCGGTGGTTCCCGGGGGCGTCGTGCGACTCAGGCGCGTTGGCCAGCTCCAGCTCCTTGATCAGGCCGTTGAGGGCGTCCAGCATCAGGGTGTCGTCCCCCTCCGCCTCCGCATCCACGTCCCTTCCGGACGACGAGGACATCGCGAGGTCGAACCTCGCCGTGAGGGATCCGGGAACGGCGTTCTGCAGCCTCAGCTCCTGTCTCACCATCGAGGTCCCTATGTCCGTGAGGATCCTTTGGACATCCACCATTGTCTGTCCGGCCACGGAGACCGGGACACGGGCGTTCTCATCATCGACGGGGACCACTTTGAAGTTGAAAGGCTGCTGCATCAGAACCGGCGGGTCATTGGCCAGAAGGCTATTTATGCCTTTGTCGTATGCGCGCATGCGTTCCTAATGCGCCCGAAACCAACGAAACGCTTATATTCGGGACGCATATCGGCTGTCAGTTGACACGGAGCATCAGCGCTCCGATTGCATTCACTATCCAAGGTGGTTCAAATGGTAAGAAAGCCCGCTTCGATGTACAGGCAGATCAAAGGTCAGGCGTACACACGCCGCGAATACATGGGAGGAGTCCCCGCCAGCAGGGTCTCCCAGTACGAGATGGGGAACCTCAGGGAGGACTTCCCCGTCGTTCTCACCCTCAGGGTGAAGAACCGTGTCCAGATCAGGCACACCTCCATCGAGGCCGGCCGTATCGCCGCCAACAAGGTCCTGAACGGACAGGTCGGAGTCGCCAACTACCACATGACCGTGAGGGCCTACCCCCACGTCGTCCTGAGGGAGAACAAGCTGGCGACCGGCGCAGGAGCGGACCGTGTGTCCAGTGGAATGCGCCAGGGATTCGGAAAGACCGTTGGAACCGCTGCCAGGCTCGAGCGCAACCAGGCCATCCTGACCGTTCGCGTCCCCGCAGACAAGGCGGTCTTCGCCAAGGACGCCCTCTGGAGGGCATCCATGAAGTTCCCCTCCCCCTGCTACATCGATGTCGAGAAGGGACAGGAACTCATCCTGTAAATGTTCGATTTCGAACTGGAAACCATATCACGCTGGATAAGCGACGGG
>CAZLMR010000185.1:0-2850 GCA_964560575.1 uncultured Methanomassiliicoccales archaeon
CCAAGCCCGAAGGAAGGGAGAAGCCCAACAAGAGGATAAACCTCAGGTACAGATGCACCCAGTGCAAGAAGGCCAACATCTCCCCCTGCATCCGCGCGAAGAAGTTCGAGCTCACGGAGTGATCACATGACCGGAGATTTCATCAAGATCAAGTGCCCCGACTGCGCCAACGAGCAGATCGCTTTCAGGAAGGCCGCCACCAGGGTCACCTGCCACGTCTGCGGATCCACCCTCATCGTCCCCAAGGGCGGTGTCGGAGAGATCAAAGGCGAGATCCTCGAGGTCGTCGGCTGATGTCCAGAGTCAGGGGCTTCCCCGAGCACGGCGAACTCGTCGTCTGCACCGTGAAGAATGTCAAGAACTTCGGTGCCTTCGTCACACTCGACGAGTACGACGACAAGGAAGGGTTCGTTCACGTCAGGGATGTTGCCACTGGCTGGGTAAAGTACATCAGAGACTACATCAGGGAAGGGCAGAAGATAGTCTGCAAGGTCCTGGGCGTAGACTCTTCAAAAGGTCACATCGACCTTTCCCTGAAATCAGTAAACGAGCACCAGAAGAGAGAGAAAATCCAGCAGTGGAAGAACGAGAAGAAGGCAGAGAAGCTCGTGGAGATCATCGCCGAGAGGATGGGGATCTCCGTGGACGACGCCTACGACATGTTCGGAAACGACCTGCTGGAGACATACGAGACCCTCTATGGTGCTTTCGAAGCCGTCGTCGCCGACACCGAGGATTTCCTCGAAGAGTTCTCCGGCGAATGGACGGACACCTTCATCGAGGTTGCGAAGGAGAACGTCGTCCCGCCCTCCGTCCAGATAGACGGCATCCTGGAGATGACCTCCTCCGCGCCCAACGGCATGGAACTCGTCAAGCATGCCCTCATGGCCGGTATCGAGGCCGCCGAGGATGCCGACGTCGAGATCACATGCGTCGGATGCCCCAAGTACAGGGTCGTGGTCAACGCGGCCGAGTACAAGGAGGCTGAGGAGATCATGAGGAACGTCTCCTCCGCGGCGGTCAACGACCTCGTCGCAAACGGCGGCACCGCCGTCCTGAAGCGCGAGAGCAAGTGACATGAGGTCGCGCCTCAGAAGATGTCCCGGATGCGGGAAGTACACACTTCTGGAACAGTGCAGACACTGCGGACAGCCCACTCGCTGTCCGGTACCTCCCCGGTATTCCCCCGAGGACCGTCTCGGGGAGTACCGCAGGAAAGCGATCATCGAGGAGTATGGAGAGAATGGCAAGCTCGGTAAGCTATGACTGCAGACCGGCCCTCAGAAGGCCTGTGTTCATCGAGGGACTCCCCGGAGTGGGGAACATCGGCAAACTGGCCGCGGACCTCATGAGCGAGCAGCTCGGCGCCACGCGCTTCGCACGCATCTACTCCGACGACCTCCCCCCGCAGGTCATGATCGACGACGATTGCATCGCGGAGGCGGCCTGCAACGAGCTGTGGTACACCGATATCGGCGACAGAGACATCGTGTTCCTCCGCGGCGATTTCCAGGGCACCACCCCGGCGGGACAGTACAACCTCACCGAATACACGTTCAGGCTCATGCTCCCCTACGACCCGTCGATGATCATCACCCTCGGCGGATACGGCACGGGACAGCTGACCCCCGCTCCACGCATCCTCGGAGCAGTATCCCGCAGCGAGATGAAACTTGACCTCGAGGCGGCAGGCGTGGGATTCTATCCCGGGGAGCCGCAGGGAGGCATAGTCGGAGCGGCGGCCATGTTCCTCGCCTTCGGGAAGATGTACGGCATAGACTCGGCGTGCATCATGGGCGAGACATCCGGATACATCGTGGACTACAGGAGTGCCAGGAACGTCGTGAACGCCGTGTGCGCCCTCCTGGGAATCAGCGTGGACTCCTCGTCCTTCCAGGAGCAGATCGACGGCATCGAGGCCGCCAGCGAGGCCATCGCGGAGAAGTCCCAGGAAACGGACGACCCAGAGGACCTCGTGTACATCCGCTGAGCGCATCTTTAAGATTCTAAGATGGATTCTCGTCCATCCCATGAGCGGCCATATCAGATACAGGGAGTACTTCGGACGTCGCGAGATCGTCATAATGGTGCTGGCGTTCATCGCCACAGCCGTGACCAACCTGATCAGCCTGCAGCTACCCATAGAGCTCGAGCCGTATCTCGCCCTGTGTCCCGTCATCGGCCTCCTGTTCGGTCCCTTGGGCATCATCGGGGTCAACCTGGTGAGTTTCTGTTACAACACCTGGATGGGCTACCCGTTCGACCTGGTTGTGCTGGACCTCCTGAACGTGTTCATGGTATCCTACATACCGTACAGACTCTGGTACAGCATAGGCATGAAGCGGGATGACCGCCCCCCGGTCCTTGATTCCGTGTTCAATGTGACCAAGTTCATGTTCGTCATGACCGTGACGAGCCTGGTGTACACCCTGCTCTACAACATCCTTTACACCTACCTGGAGGGCAGCATGGTGCTGGACATGACCGACCTGGCCAGATTCCTCAAGGTCGTGTCGTTCTCATTCCTGTTCGGGATGTCCGCATCACTGATCCTCAGGTACCTTGGAGTCAGATTCGAGACCCCCAGATTCGGAGGCACCCCTGAAGGCCGCAGGAGGGCCGTCGATCCGCGTCTGTTCGACGTGTGCCTCATAGTCGGTGCGGTCGTCCCCGCGGCGCTGATGTGCACCAATCCCGGCAACGGGGTGTTCACCGTACTGGCCGTTATCGAGTACGGCATGCTCCTGGTATTCCTGTTCAAACCGGTGTATCCCGCGCGCACCGATGAGAAGACAGTCCTCACCGACAGGGGGCTGAAGATCAACAAGTTCGACCGCACCCTGATCGAGC
>CAZLMR010000186.1:0-1512 GCA_964560575.1 uncultured Methanomassiliicoccales archaeon
GGAGGTCGTCAGGGTCGCCGTCGACCCGGCCACAGCCGGGACGTACATGGACGGATCCGACATCGTGGTGGCGGCGACCGCCAGCCACGAACTGAACGACGCCATAAGGGACGTCTCCATGTCCAGAGGGATCATGACGAACTCCGCCCACGGCGGAGGGGACGTGCTGATCCCTTCCACGCTCCATCGCGACGGCTTCACCGTCACCGTGTCCTCCGAGGGCCGTGTGCCCGCGTTCCCCCCATATGTCATCAGGCAGATAGACGAGCTCCTGGATCCGTCGTACGACTCCATGCTCGAGCTGCTCATGGAGCTCAGGAAGGTCATCCGCGACAGGATCCCGACCCAGCCGCAGAGGGCGGAGTTCCTCGCGTCCGTCCTGGACGACGGGAGGGTCTGGGACATGCTCAGGTCCGGGGACACGGAGGGCGCGTACGGCCTGGCATTACAGAAGGGCGGTCTGTCATGATCGTTAGCATGCATGTCACACACTCCTCCGCCGGGGGCACGGAGGGTCTCAACAACGTGGTCCCCATACTCGAGGCCGAGGTGGAGAAGAGGATCTCCGTCCTGGAGGCGGTCTCGGAATACGTCATAGTCAGGACCTGCAACAGGTTCGAGGTCTACAGCGCCACGTCGGACAACAGGACCGTCAGCGACTACCTGGCGTTCATCATCAAGTCCATCGTCCCGTCGTCGAACATCTCCTACATACTGGAGGACAAGGAGAGCATCAAGCACCTGTTCAGGGTGGTTTGCGGTCTGGATTCGCTCATCGTGGGCGAGGACCAGATCCAGCACCAGGTCAGGGAGTCGTACGCGAAGGCGAAGGAGGACGGCCATGTCGGCCAGATGCTCACCCGTCTCTTCGACAACGCCATGATTGTCGGCAAGAGGGTCAGGTCGGAGACCGCCCTGAACAAGGGCGCCGTGTCCGTCGGATCCGCTGCGGTCGAGCTGGCGGAGAGCAGGATCGGGGACCTGAGCGGGAAGGCGATCACCATCCTGGGGGCCGGGGACATAGCCTCGGTGATATCCAAGAACCTCATAGGCAAGAACGTCGGGACCGTGATCGTGTCCAACAGGACCTACAGCCGCGCCATCGAGCTCGCAGACGAGCTCGGGGGTAAGGCGGTGAGCATGGCCCGCCTGACGGAGGCTGTCGCGGACTCGGACCTCGTCCTGGTCGCGACCGGCGCCCCGCACGCGGTGCTTCACTGGCATCATGTGGCGGACGCCATGAGGCTCCGTCCCGACAGGAAGCTGCTGATCATCGACGTGTCGGTCCCGAGGAACACCGATGACACCGTCGCCGAGATTCCCAACGTGGAGCTCGACAACATGGACGCGCTCGAGACCATCGCCATGCGCAACGTCGAGCGCAGGAGGAACGAGATCGTATCCGCCGAGAGGATCATCGGCCAGGAGCTGGCCAGGCTCGACGCGGAGCAGAAGGAGCAGATAGCGAACGACGTGATCCGCAGGCTCGGCATCAAGCTGGCCGGCATAAGG
>CAZLMR010000186.1:1522-2835 GCA_964560575.1 uncultured Methanomassiliicoccales archaeon
CCCTGTCCAGGGCGGGCTCGGCAGACATCCATGAGCTTCTGGACGACCTGTCCAGGGCCCTCACAAACAAGTTCACCGCCGAACTCTACAAGAACCTGAGGGAGGCATCGCGCGACGGCCGCATCGACACATGCAACGCGGCCGTCGACCTTTTCGGATTGAGGGATGTACAATGATGATGTATCCAGATGTGCGTCTGAGGAGACTCAGACAGAGCGATAGGATGAGGAACCTCGTGGCCGAGACCAGGCTGCACCCCGACGAGTTCGTGCTGCCCATATTCTTCGACGCCAACATCGACAGGATGAAGACCACCGGGTCGATGCCCGGCGTGGAGACGTACCCCCTGTCGGGATACCAGGACATCGCCGCCGGCATCCAGGACAGCGGTGTCAACTCCGTCCTGGTGTTCGGCGTGCCGTCCCACAAGGACGCCTGCGGGACTGGGGCTTACGAGAAGGACGGCGTCGTCCAGAAGGCCATCGCCGGCCTGAAGGAGAACTCCGACATGCTGGTCATCGCCGACCTCTGCCTGTGCGAGTACACCGACCACGGCCACTGCGGGGTGCTGGACGACCACGGCTACGTGATGAACGACGAGACCATCGAGCTCTACGGCAGGACCGCCGTCTCGCAGGCAGAGGCGGGAGCGGACATCATCGCCCCCAGCGGAATGATGGACGGCCAGATCGCCGCCATCAGGATCGCCCTGGACGATGCCGGGTTCAAGAACGTCCCCATCATGGCCTACAGCGCGAAGTTCTACAGCGCCTACTACGGACCCTTCAGGGACGTCGCCAACTCCGCGCCCGGAAAGGGCAACCGCGCCGGGTACCAGATGCCCTGCGGTAACAGGCTCGAGGCGATGAGGGAGATCGAGATGGACGTGGCCGAGGGCGCCGACATGATCATGGTCAAGCCCGCAGGCCCCTATCTCGACATCATCAGGGACGCCAGGGAGAGATTCGACCTCCCGCTGGCCGCTTACCAGGTCTCCGGCGAGTACGCCATGATCAAGGCCGCCGCCCAGAACGGATGGATCGACGAGGAGAGGATCATGATGGAGTCCCTCCTCGGTATCAAGAGGGCCGGCGCGGACATCATAATCACATATTTCGCCAGGGAGGCGGCGAGGCTGCTGTGATACCATGACCGGATCCGCAGATCTCTACGCAAGGTCGGCTAAGGTCACGCCCGGAGGGGTGTCCAGTCCCGTGAGGAGGTACGAGCCCAACCCCGTGTTCATCGACTCCGGCTCCGGATGCAGGATGACCGATGTGGACGGGGGGGAGGACATCGACCTCTGCATGGCC
>CAZLMR010000187.1:0-2833 GCA_964560575.1 uncultured Methanomassiliicoccales archaeon
CCTCATCGACGATGTCGACCTCGAACTGGGGCGAGGGCTTGCCCATGGACCCGGGCTTGGGCTCCATGCCCTTCAGGGTGCCGATGACCATGGTGGTCTCGGTCTGACCGTAACCCTCCATCAGCTTGAGGCCGGTGGCCTCGTACCATGTGTTGTAGGTATCCGGATTGAGGGCCTCGCCCGCGATGCAGCAGTTCTTCAGCGTGGACAGGTCGTGTCCTTCGAGTCCCGCGTTGAGATAGAGCCTGCACATTGTGGGGGGACAGCAGAACGTCGTGATCCTGTGCTTCTCGATCATGTTCATGATCTCATGGGGTTCGAACTTGTCGTACTCGTAGACGAACACAGCGGATTCCATGATCCACTGTCCGTACAGCGCACCCCAGACGGACTTCCCCCATCCGGTGTCGCTGACGGTGTAGTGGATGCCTTCGGGGTCCACCTGGTGCCAGTGCTTCGCGGTCATCAGATGACCGAGGGCGTAGCGGTGGCTGTGGAGGACCATCTTCGGGTTGTCGGAGGTCCCGGATGTGAAGTACATCAACATCGGGTCGGTCACCTTGGTTTCGATCCTCTCGAGCACATCGGAGGCCTTCTCCACCTCGGCGTCGAAGTCCACCCATCCTTCCCTCTTCTCGCCCACGAGGGCCCTGAGCTGGAGAGACGGGATGTTCTCCGCATGCTCCACGGAGCCGCTGATGTTGGACTGGTTGGTACAGATGACCGCCTTCACGCTGGCGGCGTTGATCCTGTACTCGATGTCATGCTTGGTGAGCATGTGGGTCGCGGGAGCCGCGATGGCGCCGATCTTGTGGAGGGCCACCATGCTGAACCAGAACTCGTACCTCTGCTTGAGGATCAGCATGACCACGTCGCCCTTGCCGATGCCCTGAGAGAGGAGGTAGTTGGCGACCTTGTTGCTCATCCTGCTGATGTCGGAGAACGTGAACATGTGCTCCTCGCCGGACTGGCTGTCCCATACGAGGGCGACCCTGTCCGGCTCCGCGGCCGCGATGTCGTCCACGATGTCGTAGCCGAAGTTGAAGTTGTCAGGACATTTGAGCCTGTACGTCTTCAGGAGACCGTTCTCGTCGTAGGTCTCGTCGACGTATCTGAGATTGATGTTCCTCATCTTCAGCCCTTCATGACGACGGCGATGAACCTGCACCCCTCCTTCGAGGTGGCGTACATGCCGTGGGGTTTGCCGGAATCGTAGTACACTGAGTCCCCGGGCCCGAGGTCCATGACGTGCCCGTTGTGGGAGAACCTGAGGTTGCCCTCGAGGATGTAGTCGAACTCCTGACCCTCGTGGGTGGACACGCGGATCGGTGCGTCCTGGTCCTCCTCGATGTAGGGGGCCGTGACAAGGAAGGTCTCCGACAGCTTGTCCTTGAAGTTGAACGCCAGGTGCTCGTACTCGAAGCCGATGCGCCTCTTGATCGGGAGACCCTTGCCCTTCCTGACGAGGGTGCATCCGGACAGGTGGGGGTTCTCGCCGGTCAGCAGCTCCACTATGTCGATGCCGAACTTCTCGGCGCATTTGTGAAGGAAGGTGAACGAGAAGTCGAGGTCCCCGCTCTCGTACTGCACATACTCCTCGGGGGTCTTCCCGACCACCTCGGCCATCTCCTCTACCGATATGTCACACATTTCGCGCATGGCCTTGATGCGCTCTGCTACCTCTGCGATGTTGGGCTCCATTACACTCATGGTTCGGTAAACCGACGCCTTATAAAAACATGATATCGGGTTAACATCGCTTGCATGTCCACAGCATGGTCAGGAGGGTCACAGCTGTACATTTTTACCTCCGGTTCTCAGACAAATCATCATCAGCCATCATACGACATGGTTAATCGGAAAGCCGGATGGCTCGGATGCGAGATGATTGTACACATCTCCATAGACCCGTCCAGCCCGTGGTATTCTCCATATAATGTTATACGGAATCCGCGATATCGGTCCGATGTTCCCACTGGAGAGAAGGGTGACCGTGGTCTGCGGCCACTATGGTACCGGAAAGACGAACCTGTCCATCAACCTGGCACTCGAATGCGCCCGGCAGGGGGAGGATGTCACCCTGGTGGACCTGGACGTGGTCAACCCATACTTCAGATCGGCGGACTATGCGGACGTCCTGACTAAGAGCGGTGTGAGAGTGGTCGGGCCCAATTTCGCCAACACGAACCTGGACACTCCATCCCTGCCCGCGGCCGTCAGGGTCGTCATAGCCGAGGGGTCGAGGGTCATCGTGGATGTCGGAGGCGACGACGCCGGCGCCACCGCCCTGGGTGTTTATTCCAGGACCCTCCTCGAATCCGACCCGGACGTGATCTACGTCGTGAACAAGTATAGGTCCCTGACCACACATGCTGACGAGGCGGTCCATGTCCTCAGGGAGATCGAGGCCACCTCCCATCTCAGGGCCACCTGCATAGCGAACAACTCCCATCTCAAGCAGGACACCACCGAGAAGACGATCATCGACTCGATGGGGTTCGCCGAGGATGTGGCGGAGGCCACCGGACTGCCGCTGAGGTTCACGACCGCGCCGCGCGGGCTGGATTTCACCCTATTAAATAAAATCGAAAATATACACCCGGTAGACGTCCTCGTGAGGGCGCCTTGGGAGTGAAGGAGTATCAAATGCCGAAAGTAACCGTTGACAACAACATCTGCAAGGGCTGCGAGATGTGCGTGATCGCATGCCCGAAGCATATCATTTCGCTCGACCAGACCATTACGAACAACAAGGGGTACCATCCCGCCCATGTCAGCGACCAGGACGCATGCACAGGCTGCGGATCCTGCGCGACGATGTGCCCCGATGTGG
>CAZLMR010000188.1:0-2810 GCA_964560575.1 uncultured Methanomassiliicoccales archaeon
GCTCCAGGCTCGGTCATCTTGGATATCCTGTCATCTATGTTGGTTATGGTGATACCCACCCTGCAGTCCATGCGGGACAGCTGATCGACGTCCCTCAGTATGAGGTCGGATTTGGTGTGGATGTGCACCCTTCTCCTCCTGGCGGAGAGTATCTCCAGACACATCTGGGTCAGTCTGAACCTCCTTTCGGCGTACTGATAGGGGTCCGTGACCGTTCCGATGCCGATCACACCCTCCACGGAGGGGAGCTCCCTGGCCAGACGTTCCGGGATGTTGCGCTTGACCCTGACCCCCCTCCATCTGGATGGGTCCGAGTGGGTGGTTCCCGGAGCGTAGCAGTAGATGCATCCGTGCTCGCATCCGCCGTACGGGTTGAGGGCGTAGTCGATCCCGGGGAGCCCGGAAGGTGACAGCGCGCGGGAGCAGGTGACCGTCTCGAAGACCCCGTCCCATTCCCCTTTGCCCTCGAGGAAATCGGTCAGAGATGTGTCAGTAATAGTCCTCGATCCTCCTCTGGACGATCCAGTCTCTCATGACGCCGGAGTTCCGGATCCATGTGTCCCTCTTCAGGTCCATCACCCGGTCCACATGAGCCAGGGCTTGATCCAGATTCTCATAGTGGTACGGGGTCGTCTTGAGGGCGGCGCGCACGTTCTCCCTCACGTTCCAAACACCTACCGGCATGACGTATCCCGGATGGGCCTCCCTCATGATCACCACACCCGCAGTGCGTCTCTCCTTGGTGAGGAGCTCGTTGACCGCCATACGGGACGCGTAGTAGCATCCGCCTATGTGTGCGTATTCGGTCCTCCCGTCGAAGAACTCGCAGTCCGAGATTATGTCGACGGTCTTCCCCATGGGGTTCCATGTGGTGTTGGGGTACCATGCCTCGATGAGCTCGAACCTCCAGGTGCAGGGCATGAGCATGACTATCCACCGGTTGTCTAGCTGCTCCCACTGATATATCCTGAAGTCGTCAATCGTCTCGTAGAACTTGGTGGTCTTGAGGAGGTCCTTTCCGATGATGTCGTCGACGGCGGTTATGCTCCATCTCGTGGGAACGAACCTGCGGTTGCGACCGACCCCCATGGTTCCGACCGAGAACGCCTTCTCTATCTCGGAGATGAGGGTGCCGTTCCTGTAGGCCTGGACCACGGCGTCGGCGGCCTTCATGTCGGTGTCGTAGAATCCCTTCTCCAGGTTCCTCTCGAACCTCCCGTTGCCGATGGTCATGGTCTCCATCCTGGCGGAAGGGCCGAACGGCTGGACCTCGTCGTCCAGGACGATCCTGCCCCTGGGTTTCTGAGTGAAGGATGCCTCCACATCCACAGGCCTCTCGGTCAGTGCCAGTTCCTGGACGTTATCGACGATCCTCCCCGATTTGCGGAAGTCGGTGGCGTCGATCCTGTACTTTCCGCGAACGAGCCTGAATCTGAAATCCACGATCTCGTCGATGGTCTTCCCCATCCACATCTCGGGCCTGTCCATGATGGTGGTGTCACCGAACTCCGGGGGTAGGAGGGGGCCGATGTCTACCTTGGGATATCCATACCTCCCCACGAACACGGACGGGGGGCTGGATCCGGCGAGGTCCTTCATGTCGATAAGCGGCATCGTCTTCTGCTGGGAATAGAACTTGATCATCAGAGGGCAACGGTCCTTGCCGCATAGCCGATGGGCCCCCTTGCATATCGAGCACAGGCCGTTCTTCACCGGGGGTTCGTTGAGCTGAACTGCTCTGTCGAAGAATGCCGTGCCTGCCATGAGCATGTGTATGGGAAGGACCGATATGACGGTTCGCACCGATGGCCAGCGGTAGTCAGAAATGATGAGGGGGAAGCAGAAGTCAGTTGGAATCTCTTCCAGCAAGGGGCTGACTTCTACTTTATTGAATGAACTCTTCGGCGATTATATACCTTTGGATAAAATCGGTCAATTGGATGCAATATGGACCGAAAATCTCAGATTAACGGCTTTAAGATTAATCTAAAAAGGAAATAAAAAGGATGAATAACCTGTTTGTAGAACCGAATCACTCGATTCCGGCGTTCGCCGAATGCATCGACACCAAATCCAGGGCGAACAGCTTCCTGAAATCCGGACGGATCTTCTCCAGACTCCAGAGCTCCATGCTGGGGTCGTCGCGGGAGATCAGCTCGATCCTGACTGTGTCAGCGTCCCTCGATAGGCGAACCTCGCTGACCGCATGGTTCCTGTGCCTGTCGATCACATCGGCAATCTTGAGGAACATGGCGCACTGCCTGATCGCCAGCGCCTCCTCCCTGGGGAGCTGTGCCAGCCTTGCGTCCTTGATGCCGGGGAACTTCTTGTGATGGAATCTGACCATCAGCCCCATGTCTCTAATCTCGTTGATGCTGAAACCCACAAGGTCTGCGTTCTCGATGATGACCTGCGAGAGGACGTTATGGTTGGTGTAGCTGATCAGCTCCCCGATGTCGTGCAGTATCGCGGCGCAGGAGAGCAGGCTGCGGAAGCCATCGTCCAGATTGTGGAGTCCCAGTGCCTTCGCCTGGTCGAATATCGAGAGGGCGTTCCTGCAGACGGTCTCCGCATGCGCCTCGTCGTATTGGCAGCGATGAGCCAGCGCGCGGACGGATGAATCCCTGGCACCGAATATCGTGTAGCCGTGGGAGAGCATGGGGTCGATCTGCATCCCCTGCTTCAGACCCTTCTGGCTTATCGACATCCTCTCGATGCCGAACTGCGACATCAGCTCCTCGGCTATGGCGCCGCCGGCGACGATGATGTCCGCCCTCCCCTTGCCGAGACCCGGGATGGAGTACCTGCCG
>CAZLMR010000189.1:0-2809 GCA_964560575.1 uncultured Methanomassiliicoccales archaeon
CTCCCCGACGAAGTGCACGTCGAGTCCCAGCTGCACTAGGCGTACGGCGAAGAGCTGTCCGGCCAGTCCGGACCTGCCCGAGCCGTAGATGAAGACCTTGCGACAATCCATTATCCTACGGATGAGCTCTTTCCTGTCTTCCGCATCGACGGATCCGATGGCCCTGCGGCAGCTCTTGATTATGGTGGAGAACGTGTCCAACTCACTCACCGGTGGAAGCCATCGCCTCGAGCTTCTTCCTCTCCTTGAGCTCCTTGGCGACCTTCTTGCTGAGGACCCTCTCGTGGATGACCCTCATGTAGACCGCGTCGTGCTCGAGGAGCGGTGAGGTGGATATGATCGTGCAGTTCGGCTTCATCTCGATCAGCGCCTCGGCGAGGGGTTCGAACTTGAGGTCGCCCTTCTTGATGGGGGTCAGCCTCTTCTCGTTCCCGTCGATGTAGTCCACTCCGGCGAACGCCGTGTGGATCTGCCCGTTGCTCATGGGCTCCACCATCTCGAGGACGTTGAGGAAGTCGTCCATGTCGATCAGGGATCCGTTCGTGCGGGAGTGGAGGTGGGAGAAGTTGATCACGGGGGTGAGGCCGTCGATCTGCTCGCAGATGTCCAGGACCTGGTCCAGGGATCCGAAGACGTCCTGCTGGCCGGTGATCTCTATTCCGAGCCTGGGCTTCAGTCCGTTGCCCTGCCACCAGTCCATGAGGTCCGCGACGTTGCTGTAGATGAAGTTGTCGATGTCCTCCTCGGAGCGCTTCCCGTCGTAGAGGCCCAGACTGGTGACGACGATGTCGCCGTCGAGGGCGTTCATGATGAGTCCGGCGTACCTGATGCTGTTCATACACTCGTTCGCCAGCTCGTCGTCCGATCCCAGGTCCATGTAGTATGGGGTGTGGATGGACATGTTGACGTCGAGCCTCTTGGCCATCTCGCCGATTGGGTAGAGGTCCCCGAAGGTGGCGGCGACGCCGGAGGGCATGAACACGAGGTCGTCGTCCTCCTCGATGGGCTCGTCGGGGTCGCAGATGGACTCCCCGTCCCTGAGGATCTCGATGACGAAATCCTCCTCGATGTCCTTGAGGGTCATGCCGATCTCCTCGTCCTCCGGCGGCCTGGTGAACGAACCGGGACGGACGAACTGGATCTCGAGGGCGCCCAGGCTGAGGTTGTGGACGTCTTCGATGCCGTCTTCAAGGGTGCGACCTTTGCATGACAGAGGGATTCCCGCGGGACCGAACCTTATCATAATAATCACGCGAGGTATCGCGCCCGCCTATTAATCATTATGGCGTCATCCGTCGGCGCCCTTCGGGGTAGGAGGTTGCTGTCCCGCCGTCGTGGCTCCGGATGTCTGGCATATGTTCCGCCTCGGGACCGCGGCACTGTTCCGCTTATAAACGCACGGGTCAATCCCACATCGGTGGGATGATGAACTGCAGCCATTGCGGTGCTGAGACACCGGACGGGGCCAGGTACTGTCCGGAGTGCGGTGCGGAACAGGGGAACGACGGACGTCCCGTCGGGGCGTCCACGGACAAGAGCGAGTTACTGGCCATCCTGCTCTCGTTCTTCATCCCGGGTGCGGGACTCGTGTACCTCGGTGACAGGTATCTGGGACTCAGGCTGTTCGCGGTCAGCGCCGTACTGGCCGCAGTCATAGTCCTGTTCTACGGGTATTCGGGGAACGGGAGCATCGGGATCCATGTGGATGGTCCGTTCGGCATCCTCCTGGTCGTGGCGGCGTTCGTCGTCTGGCTCTACTCCAATTACAGGGCGAGGAGGCTCTGGGAGGACATCACGGGGTGCGGACCACTAATATAATAGGACGCGTGGGATAGGTTTATAAACGAGACCAATATAGCGAGCCCTTACCCAAACCGTTTACCGAAATGTCGGGAGAGTCAGAAATATGAAGAGCTGCAAGACAAATCCCCAGCTCATCGCCACCATCGACAAGCTGAAGGCGAAGACTAGGGAGACAGAAGCTGCCATCTGGCGAGACATCGCGCTTAGGCTCGAGAAACCCAAGAGGAACTGGGCCGAAGCGAATCTCAGCAAACTGGAGAGGTACGCACAGGACGGGGAGACCATCGTCGTCCCCGGGAAAGTCCTCGCCGCAGGCAACATCAGCAAGAAGAGCACAGTCGCCGCGTACGACTTCTCCGATGCCGCCGCCAAGGCCATCGTAGCCGCAGGCGGAAAGACGCTCACACTCGAGGAGCTGGCCGAGGCCAACCCCAAGGGAACCGGCGTCAGGATCATGAGGTGATTCAGATGGTTACTGTTATCGACGGAAGGAACCTGATCCACGGAAGGCTGGCCAGTGTCGTCGCCGAGAGGATCATGGATGGAGAGGAGATCGTTGTCCTCAACGCCGAGGCCATCGTCATCACCGGTGTCAAAGAGAACGTCTTCGCCGACTTCAAGGCGAAGGTCGACCGCGGAGACACCACCAAGAGGAAGGGACCCTTCTACCCCCGCAGGGCGGACCTCCTGTTCAAGAGGTGCGTCAGGGGAATGATCCCTTGGACCACAACCTCCGGAAGGGAGGCCTACAGGAGGCTCCACGTCTTCGTCGGCACCCCCAAGCAGTTCCAGGACTGTGAGAAGGAGAGGCCCGAGCAGGCCTGCAGGAAGATCACCGGCAAATACACGACCCTGGGAGCCGTTTCCAAATTCCTGGGTTCCAACGTGAGATGATCCCATGGTTGAGTGCGTGAACACAAGCGGAAAGAGGACGACCGCCATCGCCAGGGCCACCGGGAAGGAGGGTACCGGCAGGGTGACCATCAACACGATCCCCAGCGAGGTC
>CAZLMR010000190.1:0-2801 GCA_964560575.1 uncultured Methanomassiliicoccales archaeon
AGTTGACATCAAGGAGGCCATCGCAAGCGCCGCCATCGCCGCGCCTGCTGCCGCCGCAGCCCCCGCAGCCGCCGCCGCTGCCGCAGATGCCCCTGCCGCAGCCGCCGACGAGCCCGAAGAGGAAGCTGTCAGTGAGGAGGAGGCCGCTGCCGGTCTCTCCGCTCTGTTCGGATGAACGGTTGGTCTTAAGCTGACAACACAAACCTTTTACCCAACCCCTTTTCTTTGATTTGGACGGTTTTCACATGGATCCTGACCAGAAGGTCATCGTCAGACTCTCTTCGGAGACCGTCGGCGTTCTCCGTGCGCTCGTCGATGACGGCGAGTTCCGCTCCCTGTCCGATGCCGTACGCACAGTTCTGGACGGCTATGCCTCGGAGCGTCTGGCACAGGGGGTCAGGCCCGCACCGGAGCACGGTGACGACGCGCTGAGCATCGAGGACCTGACCATCGACGGATCGTCCCTGGACGGCGCCGTGAGGGCTGCCGCCCGCGACTACGTCCGCCAGAGGGCGGGATCGGGAGAGCGTCCATGGGAGATGTGATGCTCTTCGTCTGCGGAGGGGGCGCACGCGCGGTCCTGTCGGATGCCACCGAGGCCCCGGACATACCCACCGTCCTGATGAACTCCAACAGCAGCAGCTCCATACCGATGGTGCCGGAGGACATGCCCGGGGCCTTCGGGGACCAGTTCCTGGCATACAGCCTGGCACTGGACAGTAGCGACGCAATCAGGGAGAGGCTGGAGGGCGTCAGGGTCGTAATCCTGTTCTCCATGCTCGGAGGCGGATCGGGGATCGGGATGCCCCTCGGGATATCGGAGATAGCCCACGACATGGGGTGCAAGGTCGTGTCCGTGGTCGGGGTGCCGCTGATCTTCGAGCGCGAGCGCCGCAGCAAGGCGATGGCCGTGCTCCCGCAGGTCCTGGAGTATTCGGACAGGGTGTTCATCCTTGACATGGAATCCATAAACAGGAACTATCCCGACGTGAAGTTCAAGCACGTCCTGAGGATGGCCTCCCGTTCAATCGTGTTCGCCGTGAACAATCTGGCTCATATCATGGAGGGGCCGTTCTTCAGCACCTTCCCGAAGAAGATCTACACCTTCGCGTACACCAGCGACACCGACCCCTCCGCAGCCGTGACCAGGGCCACCGGGTCGACGATGTTCGAGACCAGTCCGGACTTCGGGAAGATGATCGTGCTCGTGAGCTCCGGATTCGGCATGGCCGAGACGGAGTCCATATACAACACGATCGTGAACATGACCGGCATAATCCCGGACATCGTCAGACGCGACGACAGGGAGGACACGAAGGTCCTCGTCTTCCTGCCTGTTCAGGGTCTCTGATCTTTCTTCTCCCAGGGCTTGCCGTATCTGATGATCTTCGCGGCGTCGCCGAAAACGCCCATGATCGTGTTGTACTCATACTTGGTGGGCAGGGCGCGCCCCATCATGCGTCTGAACATGACGGTGGTCATCTCCCTCCTGGCCGGCGGGTACTCGATGCCCTCCATCAGGTCGCCGAAGAACTCGAACATCAGTTCCTTCTCGTGCCTGTCCGCGGGTTCCGACCTGCGGGGTGTGTGCTCGGCCTGGTAGAACTCGTACATCACGATGGTGGCCGCATGCGAGAGGTTCAGGATGGGGTACTCCTCGCCGGTGGGGACGGTTATCAGCACATCGCAGAGGTTGAGTTCGTCCTGCAGGAGTCCGATGTCCTCGCGTCCGAACAGGATCGCGATCTTCTCCGGATATCCGCGGCAGTGTTCCGCGAACTCACGGACCGGCACGGGTATGCGGGTGTAGTTCCTGTCTCCCTTGGTGGTCACGCCGCTGGTGCCCACGACCAGGAAGCATCCCTCCAGGGCCTCCTCGAGCGTGTCCACGATGTGCACGTCGTCCAGAAGCGACGATCCGTGCTTCGCCCTGCGGTAGGCGTCGTCACCGAGCTCGCATGGGTTGACCAGGTAGAGCTCGCTGATGTCGAAGTTGGCCATCGAACGGGCGATGGCTCCGACGTTCCCCTCGAATTTCGGACCGACGACTACGATGCGGATGTCAGGCATGTCCGAGTCATCGTAGTGTTGTACTTAACAGGTGGCACACCCACGCAACGAATCATTTCGGCTCCACGATTAGGTCCAGGGGTAATCCACAGCATGATCCATACCATCCATCCTCCTGTGAGGCCGCCGTCTTTTTCAGTCCAGATGCATATTCGGAGGTCATGAAGCAGGTGAGCACGGGAGGTCTGACATTCCAGTGTATCAGAGAGGAGGGTAAGTACTACGTAGACAAATCTCTGCTAATCAAGGATATGCTAGACACCGATGATCGCGGGGTCTATCTGTACACGCGCCCTCGTAGGTTCGGGAAGACCACCAACATCACCATGCTCGATGCATTCTTCAATCGTGAGTACGAGGACAACACTTGGTTCGACGGTTTGGCGATATCCGATCACGATTATGAAGCGTATAGGAATCGCTTCCCTGTGATCCTTCTGGATTTAAAGGAACTCACTATGGGGGAGGATACGACATATGAGTTCTTCCTCTCCAGAATCAAAAAGGTCCTGAGGGACCTGTATATCCATCACGACATCATCCTGGAGTCCCCGATGATCAGGGACAGCGACAAGAGGCTGTTCAGGGACATCATGGGCATGAGAGCGGATGAGGGGATACTGGTGGATGCCGTCAGAGACCTCTCCAGGATCCTGTTCGAATGCTACGGGAACAGGGTCGTGGTTCTGATAGACGAGTACGACCAGGCGATCATGCAGACCTTCGGTCAT
>CAZLMR010000191.1:0-2801 GCA_964560575.1 uncultured Methanomassiliicoccales archaeon
ATCCCAGGAGAAGGCCAACGGGGACTACGTCGACGCCGACTACAAGATCGTCGATGACGAGTGAGACGGGTGAGTGGAGATGCCGAGAGACTACTACGAGATCCTAGGGGTGGAGAAGACAGCCACCGCCGACGAGATCAAGAAGGCCTATCGCAGCCTTGCCAAGAAGTACCACCCCGACGTCTCCACAGAACCCAAGGACGTCGCCGAGGCCAAGTTCAAGGAGCTGTCCGAGGCGTACGAGGTGCTGTCCGACCCCGAGAAGAGGAAGATGTACGACCAGTACGGATTCGACGGGGTCAAACAGCAGTTCGGCCAGGACGGATTCACCTGGGCCGACTTCACCAGGGCCGACGACATCAGCGACATCTTCGGGGACATATTCGGGTCCATGTTCGGCGGCGGACGCCGTTCGAGGTCTCGCAACTCGCCCCAGCAGGGCGAGTCCCTGAGATATGACCTGGAGATCACCCTGAAGGATGTCCTGGAGGGCAAGAAGGTCAACCTCGACATCCCCCACACCGTCGTGTGCGAGCCCTGTAAGGGAACCGGGGGCAAGGATGGCAAGGTCACCACGTGCCGCAAGTGCGGTGGGTCCGGACAGGTCCAGATGGTCACCAGCAGCATGTTCGGCCAGATGGTCACCGTCCGTGAATGTCCCGAATGCGGCGGAAGGGGGAGGACCTCCGACGAGAAGTGTCCCCACTGCCGCGGTACTGGCAGGATCAACAAGGATGCGCACATCTCCCTCAACATCCCCAAGGGGATGGAGGAGGGCATGCGTCTGAGGGTCGCCGGGGAGGGCAACGCCGGATACAACGGCGGGCCCGCCGGGGATCTGTTCGTCGTGATCCATGTGAAGGAGGACAAGACCTTCGACCGTGACGGACCGAACCTCTGGACCGGCATCACCACGACCTATCCGAAGCTGGTGCTCGGAGGCGAGGAGACCGTCACCGCCATCGACGGCGACAAGGTCGCTCTTAAGATCCCCGCAGGGACCGCTGTCGGCACCGTGCTGAGGGTTCCTGGAAAGGGTCTGCCGAAGACCAACTCCTCATCCCGTGGGGACATGATGGTCAGGGTCTCGGTCAGCGTGCCCAAGAAGGTCACCGAGGAGGAGAGGGAGCTTCTGATGAAGCTGGACTCATCCGCCGGATCGAAGACCAGGAAAGGCAGGAAAGGTCTCAAGGACAAGATCCAGGAGACCATCGACGACCTGACGAACTGAAACCCAAAACCCATCCCATTGCCGTGGGCTCCCACCCACGGCACACTTCTGCATCATTCTGAAGAAAGACAAGCTTGTGGATGACTCTTTACATCATCGGGCCTGTCCAAAGCCTTTCGATAACGTATTGGACCGTCGACCCGATGATTGGCGGGAGGGGGCCTTGCGGCCCGACTCCCTTGTGTTTCACTGGTAGATCTTGTGTCCGGGTTCGGCGGAGTGGTATTTGCCGGTCCTGGATTCGGGGACGATCTCGAAGATCCCGGTGGGCGAGACCTTCTTCTCCTCGATGGCGTCCCCTTTCCTCTCGGGGGTCAGCTTGTCCACGGTGGCCCTGAGGATCCTCATCTTCATGTCGTCGTCCTCGATGATCTGGACCTTGCCGCGGATGATCACGGATTCGTACAGGGATGTCGTGTTGCACGCACCGTCGTCGCATCTCTCGAATCCCTTCTCCTCCACCACGGTGAAGCAGCATCTCGGGTCCCTTTTGAGGTTCGAGACCTTCTCTCCGACCTTCCTCCCGTGGAAGAAGATCCTTCCGTCCATGACCACGAAGTTGACGGGTGTCCCGTAGGGGTATCCGTCCTCCCCGATGGTGGAGATCACGCCCATCCTCGCCCTGTCGAGAAGGGCATCCATCTGTTCCTCTGTGAGGGGGTATTTCTGCATGTTCGGCTGCATGGTATCCGACATAACTACCGGGATGGCCCGTTATAAAGGATATGTTGTTTTTACAACGGGCACGTCCCCGTGGGCATCCGGAGAGTCATGGGTGCGACACCTCCGTCGAGGGCATCGACCAAATCTGCATAGAATGTTCTCGTGGATTCCTCGCTGTCCACGTTGAACACCACGACGTTACCATTGACGAGGTGCACGACTATGCACAGTCCGACCCCGTTGTGGATGGCAAGTCTATACGACCCGAACTCGTCGTTCCTGAAGTTGCCGCTGCTTATGTCGGTCCCGCCGAAGCCTCCTGTCCTCATGCCGTAGTCCACATCGTCTCTGAGCTCGACGTACGATATGTCGTCGAACGGGATGTCCTCGTGCATCATGGTGGCATCGATCTCCAGGCTGTCATCGTCCAAGCTCACGCTCACATGGCCCGACACCATCATGACGACGATGATGACGGCGACGACCGCGATGCAGATCACCGTGAAGGCGATCAGGAAGTTCCTCATGCTCCTGTGGCCGCGGGCGGCTTTCATGGACTCCTCGGGGGTGATGACGACGTCCTTGGCATCGGTCCCTTCAGTCAGGGCATGATAGACCGCCATCGTCTCAGCCTCGTCGCCGACGTTGAAGGCCAGGATTTTCTTTCCGCTATGGCGCACTATGATGTACAGGGGGATCTTCTTGGTCCCGGCGAACGTGTACGACCCGAATTCCCTGTTCGTGAAATCCCCCGAACCCGAGCTGATCCCGCCATATCCGCACATGCGGAGGCCCATGTCGAACGACGTCCTGCATTCGACGGCATGGATCGACGACAGCGGTATGTCCAGATCGACGAATGGTGCCTTGACGCGGAGGCGTCCGTCGGAAACCGATGCCTGGGCGC
>CAZLMR010000192.1:0-2777 GCA_964560575.1 uncultured Methanomassiliicoccales archaeon
AGCCCGGAGAGGTCTCCTGGGACTCCCCCTGGGGGAAGGGGAGGCCCGGATGGCACATCGAGTGCTCCGCCATGATCTACCGCTACCTCGGGGAGCAGATCGACATCCACGGAGGCGGGAACGACCTCATCTTCCCGCACCACGAGAACGAGATCCTGCAGACGGAAGCGGTCACCGGGAAGCCCCTCGCCAACTACTGGATGCACAACGGCATGCTGCAGGTGAAGGGACACGGCATGAGCAAGGAGGAGAAGATGTCCAAGTCCCTGGGCAACTTCTTCACCGTCAAGGACGTCCTCGCCAAGTACGACACCCGCACGGTCAGGTTCTACTTCCTCAACACCCACTACATGAGCCCCCTGGTCTACGGGGAGGACATGCTCAGGGAGGCCGACTCGGCGCTCGGAAGGCTCGTGAACAACCTCAGGGAGCTGCAGGCCTATGTCAGGAACGCCCCCGAGGGCGCTGCCGACGAGGATGCGATCGACTCCTACAGGAACAGGTTCAGGGAGGCGATGGACAACGACTTCAACACCCGCGAGGCCATCGGAGTCATGTTCGAGATGGCCACCGAATCCAACAAGGCCATGGCCGAGAAGACGATGACGTCCGGGACCGCCCTGGCCTGGATGTCCCTGCTGAAGGAGTTCGACTCCGTGCTCGGCATCCTCCCCGAGGACTCCGGGAGCGGCGAGGACCTGGACTCCGTCATGCAGATCCTCGTGGACCTCCGCCAGGAGCTCAGGAAGCGCAAGATGTACGACCTTGCCGACATGATCCGCGACCGCGTCAAGGATGCGGGGTTCTCCCTGGAGGACTCGGCGGAGGGCGCGAAATGGAAGAGGCTCTAAGGAGGAAGGCAGTCCTGACCCTGGGCGGGGCCGTGAGGCTCCCCGAGGGCTTCGAGCTCCCGGTCAGGATGTCCCACTCCACGGCCGGCCCCGGGGCAGGGTTCGGCTCCGCCGTGTTCGCCTTCGACGGCTTCCGCGTCAAGAAGTCCGTCTCATACGATGAGGGCGAGTTCGAGCTGGTCGTCGGGAAGAAGGGGAGGCTGTCCCTCACCCGCAGGGGCAGGCCGTTCATCTCCAGGGTCTCCATCGAGCCTGTGGTCCGCCACTGCCCCGAGCAGGCGTTCTTCAACCTGGACCCCAGGTGCATGTACAGATGCGCCTTCTGCACCTCGCCCCTGCTCGACCCCTCGGAGGACAAGCACCTGTCCACCGAACGCATAATGGCCATGCTGGAGGAGTCCGTCTCGGAGTTCGACGTGAGGGCCGTGTCCTTCACCAGCGGCGTCGTCGGGTCCGTGGACGAGACCGTGGACAGGTTCGTAGATGTCGTGAGGGCCGTTCGCTCGAGGTATCCTGACATGCCCATAGGCGTGGAGCCCTACGTCTCATCCAGGAGGCACATAGAGATGCTGAGGGAGGCCGGCGCCGACGAGATAAAGCTCAACCTGGAGTGTCCGAACAGGGAGATCTTCTCACGCGCCTGCCCGGACCTCGACTTCGATGCGATACTCAGCCTTCTGAAGGATGCTGTGGAGGTCTTCGGACGCGGGAAGGTGATCTCCAACCTGATCTACGGCATGGGCGAGAGCGACGCCGACCTCGACGTCATGATGGAGAGCCTGTGCAACATGGGCGTCCTCCCGGGGCTGAGGGCCCTCAGGGTCAACTCCATGAACCGCGCGAGGCTCAAGGAGGCCGGAGTGAGATGGGAGGACACCACCCCCGAGAGGGCTATGAGGCTGGCCGAGATGCAGAAGGCCGCCATGAAGCGCCACGGGCTGACCACCGAGACCTCTCAGACCATGTGCTTCGCCTGCAAATGCTGCGACCTCGTCCCCTTCAGGGACTTCTGAGATCACCGGGATCCCCTGAGGAGATCGATGCGAACCCCCTGAACGGTTCCGGACCGCGGATCACGACGACCCCTCTGGGCGTAACCTCCGCCATTCCGTCCTTCCGGACGAAACCTTCAGGGTCCTCTCTGTACACCTGTACCTCGCCCGGATCGCTCACGCCGTGTCTCGAACGGGATATCGACAACATCCACCCGTCCGGACCATGCTCCCAGTCGTCCGGTTCGAAGAACTCCCTGTAGGGCTTCGCGGAAACGGACCTCCTGGTCCCCTCCAGACCGGATGAGACGAAGTCCGGAACGAACTCGGCACAGTAGAGAGGGATACCGTGTGCCCTCCCGCCATCCCTTGGATCCATCGACAGGATCGCCGCGCTCTCCGGCCGATATCTGTCCATGTAGGCATCGAGGCTGCCGTGTCCACCTGGATCCTCCGATTTCACCTCGATGGGCACGGGACCCTGGGAACCGTCTATGAGGAAATCGACCTCCTCCCTGCCATCCCTCCAGAAGAACGCCTCCTCCAGACCTGCGGCGAGCATCTGGCATAGGACGTGGTTCTCAGTCAGACTCCATTTGAAGAAACGGTCCATCGCATCGTCACTCCTATCGAAGTACGCCTGCCGTCCGGACAAGACCCTCAGGATCCCTATATCGCAGAGGTACAGCTTGAAATGACTGCGATCGCACACCCCCTTCAACGGGGTGGCCGGGGAACCGACTGCGCAGACCTTGTGGACCAGTCCGGCATCAACAAGCCATTGGACCGCATCGGATAGATCCCTGGCCCTTCCGCCCTCCTTGACATGGCTGAAGACGAACCTGTTGTTCTCCCTCGCGAGCTGTACGGGTATGGAATCCCATATCTCCGTCAATCTCGGCAGCTGATCCCCCGCATGTTTGGCGAAGTCATC
>CAZLMR010000193.1:0-2776 GCA_964560575.1 uncultured Methanomassiliicoccales archaeon
CCCTGACGTTCCTGGGCAGGCCCATGGCCGAGGCCATCCTGTCCAGCTCGGACAGGGCGAATGCGAGGTTCCTCTCGGTGGCGTTGGAGACACGGATCCTCCTCTGCCACTTCCTCAGCCTGTACAGCTGGGCCCTGTTCCTGGTGGGGATGCTCTTGCCGTAACTGTCCTTGTTCTTCCAGGAGATCTCGGTAGACAGACCCTTGTCGTGGATGGTGTAGGTCATCGGCGCACCGGTGCGTGCGCGTTTCTCGCCCTGTTCGACATCGAAGGCCCTCCACTCGGGCCCCTGGTCGATGAACTGGTCGTCGAGGACCAGGCCGCAGTCCTCGCAGAGGAGCTCTCCGCGCTCATAGTCGCGGACGAGGTGATGGCTTCCGCACTCGGGGCATACTTCAATCTCTTCTGTTCCTTCTCTTACCTTTGGCATTCTGCTTGTTCCCCCTGAAGTACGTTTGAGTGCCGATCTTCGCCGGCCCATCCTCCGGCGATACGGATGCGTAGGGTCCGTCGACTGGTCCGAAGACTCTGCCGACCGTCCCCAGCCTGGATTGTCTGCTGTCGAAGACGGGTGTCCCTATGTCGGGCAGCTCCCTGCAACGGATTATGAGTCTCCCGTCGCATGTAATCTCTTCAACAGTTCCCAGAATTTCCATCAGTGAAATCACTCCGATTCGAGCAATCACGCTTTGACTGGAAATGTGGGTTTCAATATTTAAAACATTGGATATAATTTATAAATAATGACAGTAGGCCCTTTACAATCGGATATTAAAGATATTGGTCTACGGACAGTATGGATGGATACATAGACCATCATCGCCCGTTTCCGATGTCCCAGACCATCCGATCGGTGTCGGAAGGTCCCGCCCCGGCATTCGGTGGCGGCCTTGCCAGCATTCCCGTCCGTCCTTTTCGTGACAGCCATCATTAAATAATCTCAGTATGTTGCACAACCAGAACGTCCGCTCAGCGGATACTAAAAACGGAGGCAAAATATGGAATTTGACATCATGTCCTTCCTGACCCTCGTGGTGTTCGCGTTCGCCCTCGTCATGCTCGTGGCAGGGATCTTCTCCGCGTACTTCGGCTCTGGAAAGAGCAAGGCCGCGGGAGGCGCGATGGCCATCATCGGTCTGGTCGTCGGCATCATCTGGGCTTACCTCGTCGGATTCAGCGACATTCAGCCCTTCTGCGATGTTGCCACCTGGGACGTTGTCTACACCGCCATCATCGGCCTGATCGGAATCGTGATCGGTGCCCTCGTCGCTGTAGGCATTTTCCTCGTCGTCGTCCTCAAAAGTTGAACGACGCGAAAAACCCCTTCCCAAAACCCCACCCTTTCTCGAGGACCCTCGCATTGTTTTTATCGGATAACACAGTCGGCAGTGTCAATGTCAAGGGTCTCCATCATACTCGGAAGCAAGAGTGACATGCCTGTGGCCGAGAAGGCCATCACGATCCTCAGGAAGTTCGGAATAGAGTTCGACATAGCCGTGGCGTCCGCCCACAGGACCCCGGCGAGGGTCGAGGAACTCGTCAAGGGAAGCGAGTCGGATGTGTTCATCGCCATCGCGGGCCTCTCCGCGGCGCTCCCCGGATCCATCGCAGCGTTCACCGTCAAACCGGTCATCGGCGTGCCCGTCAGCGGCGCCCTCAGCCTCGATGCGCTGCTCTCCGTGGTCCAGCTGCCCCCCGGAATCCCGGTCGCGGCGGTCGGTCTGGATCGTGGTGACAACGCCGCCATCCTCGCGGCCGAGATCCTCGCCGTCACGGACGAGGGGGTCAGGAAGGCTCTGATCGATTACAGGAAGGAGCAGGAGGCGAAGGTCATCGCCGACTCCGAGAAGGTGGTTGCCGATGCTGGGTGTTGAGGATTTCATAGAGGAGACCATCGAGGACATCAGGCAGAGGATCCCCGGGAAGGCCATCATCGCCTGCTCCGGCGGTGTCGACAGCATGGTCGCCGCCACCCTGGCCAGCAAGGCCATAGGTGACAGGCTGCTCGCGGTCTACGTCGACAACGGCCTGATGAGGAAGGGCGAGACCGAGGAGGTCGAGGGGATGCTCAAGGAGATGGGCATCAACTACAGGATCGCCGATGCCGGCGAGGAGTTCTTCGAGGCTCTCAAAGGGGTCACCGAGCCCGAGCAGAAGAGGAAGATCATCGGCGAGAAGTTCATCCGCGTCTTCGAGAGGAACGCGAAGGAGTTCGGCGCGGAGTACCTCGTGCAGGGTACCATCGCACCGGACTGGATCGAGTCCGGGGACGGCGTCAGGGACACCATCAAGTCCCACCACAACGTCGGAGGTCTCCCGAAGGACCTGGGCATGACCCTGGTCGAGCCCCTCAGGGACCTGTACAAGGACGAGGTCCGCGACGTCGCCAGGAAGCTGGGCGTCAGGGCGTCCGAGAGGCAGCCCTTCCCCGGCCCCGCGCTCGCCGTGAGGTGCCTCGGAGAGGTCACCCCCGAGAGCGTCGCCATCGTCCGCGAGGCGTGCCACATCGTCGAGGACGAGATCCAGAAGGCCGCGGAGGCCGGCAAGATGGAGCTGCCATGGCAGTACTTCGCCGTGCTCCTCCCGTCCAAGTCCGTCGGGGTCCAGGGTGACAGGAGGGCCTACGGCAGGACCATCGCCATCAGGGCCGTCGCATCCATCGACGGCATGACGGCCACCTACGCCAGGATCCCGCTGGATGTCCTGGATGCGATGTCCACGCGCATCACCAACACCATGAAGGATTCCGTCAACCGCGTGGTCTACGACATCACAA
>CAZLMR010000194.1:0-2740 GCA_964560575.1 uncultured Methanomassiliicoccales archaeon
GTGATGACCGAGGAGCAGGAGGAAGAGGTGGAGGAATCCGCCCCGGAGGAGCCTCAGGAATGATCCCGACGGGCCCGGCCTATGCCGAGGCCCGTCACAAACTTTATAACGGGTACGCCTATAGGGGGGAATCACGCCGTGGTAACTCAGTTGGGAGAGTGCAAGACTGAAGATCTTGAAGTCGCTGGTTCGAGCCCGGCTCACGGCACCATCTCTTCTCCTATCAATTCTTCGGGATGACCCCTCATGGAGCCGGACCGCGTCTTCATCGACATACGCACCTGCGAACTGACGCTGTCGCAGGTCATGACGGAGATCGCCAAGCTCCAGTCGGAGTATCCGGATTACGAGATATTCATGGACGGCGACGCCTACGCGATCGTCGGACGGCGCAGGAACCAGAGGTGATCACATGGGACGCGGAAGACTGACCATCGGACTGTACAACTCATACGACCAGAACTTCAGGGAGCCTCACAGGAGGGTCATAGCCCGCGCAGGGGACCTGGCGAGGGCGTACGACATGGGTCTGGCGCTCTTCGGCTTCCCGATCCCGGAGGATGCCCGCACGCCCCGCGAGATCGCGGAGTGGGTCGCAGGCACCACCAGCATCGGAGGGCACGGCAAGAACTTCCTGGAGATGGCGGAGACGGGCCGCTTCCAGTGCTTCCCGTATCCCGGCAAGGGATTCCCGCCGCAGCTGGGGGAGGTCATACTGACCACCAGCAAACCCGATCCGAAGAAGCAGCTCACGCTGTCCGATGCGGTCGACATGGTGGAGCGCGGACAGAGCATCACCCTGCTGTTCGGGATAGGCCCGCACGGTGTCCCGAAGGCGGCGGCATCCATCCCCAGGTACAATCTGGACATCACGCCCGGAGGATTCTCGCTGGAGACCGCCACGGCCCTTGGTGCGGTGTGTGGCGCTTTCGCCGCGAGACTGGGAACGATCCAGTGACCCCGGCATTTCGAGAGCGGGGTCGGGGATCCCCTGTCTTTCTACAGTCCGCATCCCGGGAGTCCTTTGGGCCCGTGACATCAGCCAATGCTCGTGAGGGGATTCAGCGACAGCGTACTCGCGCTCCGAAGGATATCGCAAGTGATTTTAACAGACTGACGTTCCGCATCCTCATGGTAAGACAGGCACGCTGTTCCCACATTCTCGTGGATTCCTACGAGCAGGCGCTGGACCTCCAGAGGAGGGTCTACGCCGGAGAGAACTTCGCCACTCTGGCCGCCCAGTACTCCAAATGCCCTTCCGGAAGGAACGGCGGGGACCTGGGATGGTTCGG
This sequence comes from uncultured Methanomassiliicoccales archaeon, assembly GCA_964560575.1. GTDB lineage: Archaea > Thermoplasmatota > Thermoplasmata > Methanomassiliicoccales > Methanomethylophilaceae > Methanoprimaticola. Next base: position 1,293 of record CAZLMR010000194.1, read on the forward strand.
ACGCGGTCAGATGGTCAAACCCTTCGAGGATGCCGCATTCTCGTACAACCCCGGGGACATGACCATCGTCCAGACACAGTTCGGCTGGCACCTGATCTACGTCTACGGCCAGAGATGAAAAACCGACGGGGTCCTCCCCGTCAATCCTTCCTGTTCTCGATCTTGTCCATGGCCTTGTCCAGGATCCCCTCCTTGCGGGCCTTTATTATCGTCATGTAGAACTTGTGTTGCAGCGGGGTCAGGTCCGGGGTGTCGTCCAGGATCCCCTCTATCGTGTCGAGGTCGATGCGGGCGTGCAGGAACGCCAGGGCCGCGTCGCAGTCTATGTTCTCCGTGGAGGTGATGAAGTCGTGATAGTTGATCCTGACATGGTTTATCATCAGGGTGGATTTGGGGAACAGCCTCACCCTGTCCTGGATCTCATACGGTTTGGACAGTGCCCTCTCCATGCCTTTGACATCCAGTTGGGGGAACAGGCACGATCCGCAGTCGTAGACCGGTGCCAGATCGGCATGCTTGATCCTCTCGTTGACCAGGATGCCCCAGTTGCCGTTGTGGCGGTCGAAGTTGGCCAGGAGCGCGTCGCCTATGAACTGCCTCCAGAAGAAGGTCCTGAGCCTGTCCGGCATGATGAGGCGCTGCTCGTCGATCGCCCTCAGGATGGAGTTGAGGTCGGTGTTGTATCCGTCCAGGTCGCTGTCGAGGCAGGTGTTCTTCAGATGCGCGAACTCCACCAGGGTCTTCCCGCCCTCGGCGAAGTCCTTGCAGGCAACGACCTTCCTCGAGTTCCCATGCTTGTCCGTGTACGTCCCCAGAAGCGTCTGCTGTGCGGTGATCCCCATGGACTCGAATATGTGGCATGCGAGGTACTCCGTGGTGCATGAGTTGTCGTACTCCATGTCCGAATCGGGTGCGGCCTTCGGAGGGAACTTCAGCATGTACCCATGCCCTTCGTAGATGATGTTGATCTTGTTCCCGCTTGCGCCCCCGTAGGCGCGGTACTCGTTCCTCTCGCAGTCGCTGAAATCGATAAGGTCCATCCTCGTCACCTTGGTTGAAAAGGTACTTCCGGCGCAGGCGACCGGCATGTTCTGCCGTCATCGTGCCTGCCCAGAGATTGGCGTTGATCGCGCCGTACAGCTCCCCCCAGAGGCAGTCCAGGAGGGGGGAGTTGGACTCCTTGCCCTCTAGGTACTCCTTCAGGGCCAGCTCCACGTCCGGGGGGAGCCCCCTCTCGGGGGTCTCGTCTGTGTCGCGCTCGTGGCGCTCAGTAGTGATCATACAGTATGTTGCCCGGTTCCAGGAGGACGCCGTCCCCCTTCTCGACCCTGCCGACGACCTCGGCGTTCGCATACTCGGATGCGATGGCCTCTGCGTCCTCGGCAGGAGCGATGATCGTGAATCCCATGCTCATGTTCAGGGTCTGGTAGATCTCCCTGTCCTCGATC
>CAZLMR010000195.1:0-2730 GCA_964560575.1 uncultured Methanomassiliicoccales archaeon
GCCGCTGTCGAGGACCTCGTTCCAGAGCCTGATGGTCTCCTGGGCGTCCTCCTCGTCCATGATCTGGATCGCGAATCCGGCGTGGACGACGGCCCAGTCGCCGACGTTGGCGTCGACCATGGAGAGGTTGGCCTTCCTGGTCACTCCGCCGAAGTCGACGTCTCCCATGTCGCCATCGATGCTCACGATCTTACCGGGAACTGCTAGACACATCTCGATCACTCCGACATAATCTTGATGATTGCTTCGGCGGGCTGTCCGTCGGTGGCCTCCAGTGCCGCCACGGCCTTCGCCGCATCGCAACCGGTCTGGGACATGACGAGATCGACGTCCTCCTGGGGGAACGAGACCTTCGCCTCGCCTTCGGAACCGGATCCGAGCGCGCGCTCCTCCTCGACACCGGAGACCTGATAGCTCTTGGAGCCGCCCATCTCGACGCAGATGACATCCGCGTTCCTGATGACGATCTCCTTCTCGTTCGTCCTGATGATGACCTCGGTCACTCCGTCGATGGTGTTCTGCTTGATGCCCATCTTCTTCATGGCCTGTTTCATCTGACGGTCGTTCATCCTCATTCCAGGCATGTCCTCACCAATCCTTATTCTCCTTTATCAATTGAGCGATTTCAGCACCGTGTCCTTCAGGACCTTTGAAACCTCGTCCGCAAGGGATGCGTCCTGGACCCCGCCCTGAGCGAAGTCGGGTTTTCCCCCGCCCCTTCCACCGAACTGCTTGAGGACCTCCGGCAGAAGCTTCCTGCAATCCACCCTGGCATCCCCGGATGCCATAATGACGGACAGCGTGTCGGTCACCCCGACGATCAGTGCGATGCCGCCCTTGGACTTCACGGATTCGGCGGTGTCGGTCAGCACGGCGCGGTCGGATCCCGGCAGGATCGCGGAGTACACCTGCACGCCGCCAACGTCCTCGGTGGGGATCCTGGATGCCAGGTCCTTCGCGGCCCTCCTGAGGAGCCTCCCGTAGAGGTCGAGCTCGTGTCTGGAGTTGGCCACGGCCCTGACGGAATCCTCGGTCTTGCATCCTATCTCATCGACTATGGCCGTGGCGATGGAGGTCATGTCCGCGGCGGTGTCCTTGGCCTCCTGACCGACCTTGAAGTGTATCGCGATGCCGTCCTTCCCGGCGGAGACCTTCCTGTCTACGATGAGCATCTCCAGTTCGGAGGTCTCCATCACATGGACGCCGCTGCAGGCGGAGAGGTCGATGTCGCCTATCGCCACGACCGAGATCTCCTCGTCCTCCGGGATCCTGTCCAGTTTGATCCTGACCTTCTCCAGGTCCGGGTCGTCCCTGTCCATGATGCTCTTGGTCACCGGCAGGTTATCCACGATGGCCTGGTTCGCGAACCTCTGGGCATCCCTGATCTGCTCCCATGACAGGTCGTGGTTCACGATGACGTACTTGCTCTCGGGCGAGATCATGATCTTCGTGATGGTCAGGTCGGGGCACTGCCTCTTCAGGGAGCAGAACAGCAGGTGCTCCCCGGTGTGTCCCTGCATCAGGCCGTAGCGCCTGTCCCAGTCCACGCTGCACCATACCCTCTCCCCGGGTGTGAGGTCGTTTTTCGGCACCCTGTGCACGATGTCGCCGTCCTTGTTGTAGAAGGCCTCGGTGACAGTCAAACCGCGGATGGCGCCTGTGTCGCACACCTGTCCGCCTCCGCCGGGATAGAAAGCGGTGCTGTCCAGTATGACCTCGTCGCCGTTCACGGAGACGACGTTGGCCTCGAATTCGAACACGTATCCGTCGTGCCTGAATATCTCGTCCGTCATGATATCGCCTGACTCCCGCTCGAACGCGCAGAAGGTTAATAAATGTCTTTAGGGATTTTGTATGGAAAGGGATACAAATGTCGCTGTCTGACTACGACGAACTGGACAAGCGTATAATCGAACTTCTTTGCAGGTCCAGTCAGGGCTCATACAGGCAGCTCGCGAAGCAGCTGGAGGTCCATCCCACGACCCTGATCCAGAGGGTGAAGAACCTCGAGTCGAAAGGCGTCATAAACGGGTACCGCGCCAGCGTGGACTACATGAAGCTCGGTTTCGACTACATGGGCCTGGTCAGCATCTACGCGGACAACGTCAACACGGTCCAGGACGAGATCGCAAAGATCCCCCAGGTCATATCAATCTTCGATGTCACCGGCGAGAGCGACTGCGTCGCATGGATCGCGTGCCTCGACAGGGACGAGTTCTCGGAGGTCGTCAAGGAGATCAACAAGATCCCGGACGTCCACAAGACCAACACCGCGGTCATCCTGAACATCAAGAAGGACCCGTTCACGTACATCCCCCCGATCCTCGGCGAGAAGTGAATCTCTGGCACATGACGCCGTCCGGGTCGTCCGACACGACCCGTGGGGCCTGCGGTGCAGTGTCGCACCCCCATTCCGGAATCGTCCGAGATGTTCTACCGTCACGGATCCGTATCCACGCAGGCCTCCGAATCCGGTCGACGTCCATGGTCCGTCGGATGCCGATCGCATGGTCGGGCGATCCGTCCCATGTCTCCGACGTCCTTATACAATACGTGCGCCCGTGCGACCCTATAAATATGGATTCCAGAATCGCACCCGTATTACAATAGAGGCGCTCTTATGAGAAGAACAAACACCTGCGGTGAGCTGAGGTCCTCGGACCTCGGGAAGGAGGTTTGCCTCCAGGGATGGGTAAGGTTCTCCAGGGACCACGGAGGGGTCGCTTTCAT
>CAZLMR010000196.1:0-2725 GCA_964560575.1 uncultured Methanomassiliicoccales archaeon
GGTCTACATGAGGGTCATCCACGAGAGGGTCCTCAGCAAGAAGGTCGCCAAGGACCTCAAGGAGAGGAGGAAGGCCGAGGCCAGCGCCGCCGGTGAGTGAGTTGGAGAAGTCCTTCGAGACCATCATCGAGGGCTGCCGTTCGGCGGTCGCATCGGTGGATCCCGCGTGTTCCGCGGCACTCATAGAAGGTATCAGGAACAGCCGCAAGGTCTTCATCTACGGGTCCGGCAGGTCCGGGCTCATAGGGCAGCTCTTCGCGGTCCGTCTGGTGCAGCTGGGCCTCGACGTCCACTTCGTTGGCGAGATGACGACGCCGATCATCGGGAAGGAGGACCTCACCCTCCTGATATCGTACACCGGGAAGACCTCGTCCGTGGTCCAGACCGCGCAGATCGCCAAGAGGATCGGCTCCCACACGATCTGCGTCACCGGGACCCCCGGCAGTCCGCTCACGAAGGTCTCGGACGTCTCCGTGATACTGGATGTGCCTCAGGGCGACGACCTCGGCAGGTCGGCGCCCCTGGGAACGATATTCGAGGACTCGTCGCTGCTGTTCTTCGACTGCATCGTGAGCGACCTCATGACCCTCACGGGCAACACCGAGGAGGACATGAGGAACAGGCACGCCATCTGGGTCTGAGCTCACTCCCTGATGACCGCCGTGGCGCTCCTGAGAATCCCGCCCTCTGACACGTACAGGGCGAACTCGCCCGCATAGGGATCCACGACCGACAGGACACCGTCCGGGAAGGATTCCAGGAACGGCTTCTCGACGGCCTCGTCCGGCTCGGTCCCGCCGCACTCGCATACGACGGCGACGCCCACCGGGTCGCCTTCACCTGTGATCTCGTAGTAGTCCCCCGCATCGTCGGAGACGCGTCTCCCGTTGAGCAGCACCGACCTCAGACCGTCCTCTGCGGCGAGGAGCATCGCCTCCACCGCCAGAGGGTCCAGCACGACGTCGGCCCTTGATCCCAGCCGTCCCATGGACCGTAATCCTCCCGATCACTTGAAAAATGATTCGGGGTCGGGAATGACCTCCACCGTGTCCCCGTCGGAGATGCTGTCCCCGACATGGTCCTCCCTGTTCAGGAGGCTGTAGCCGTTCCTGAGGATGAACCCCTCGAAGCCCAGGGCCTCCCTGGCGGCCTCGTCGACCTCCCCGACACTGTCGTTGGCGTCGAACTCCATCCTCATGTTCGACCCGCGGTTCCTGCAGAACAATGTGAATCTCACCATATACGTCACCCGCCGCGATGTGCGGCACCGTTCAGAAGGTTCGTGAAGATAAAAGCGGACCAGCTACGGTTTAATATCTAGCAAGGTTAATGGCGGAACCATGGCGGGCATGAGATTGCCGGAACACTCCCATTGCAAGTTCTGCGGGGACCCGATCCCGTTCGGTGAGGAGTACTGCGACGACGAGTGCAGGAGAGGCGAGACCGAGCGCGAATCCAAGGAGAAGCGCAGGGACATGATGTTCTACGTGTCGGCGGGGATCGCCGTCATCGTGATCGTGGCCGCCGGCCTCATACTCGGTTGAAGCACCGATCGAGAGCCGCCTTCGTGACGGCGACGTTGTGCACACGGACCATGTCCGCACCGGAGCGCGCCGCGATGCATGCGGCCTCCGCCGATGCAACATCGATGTCCATGTCCGGGAAGCCGGCCGCAATCACCCTCTTGCGTGACGATGCGGACAGCACCGGGAACCCGTGCGAGAAGTACGAGCTGTGCTCCAGGATCCACATGTTCTGTTCGAAGGTCTTCCCGAACCCTATGCCCGGGTCGAGGATGATCCTGTCCTCCCCTATCCCGGCGTCCAGTGCCGATGCGGTGAGTCCCCTGAGGGATTCCCTCATCTCCTCGGCGAATCCGCCGTCCATGTCCCCCTGATGGACGGTCTCCACCGAGCCGGGCATGTGCATGATGATGACGTACGCATCTGATCCGGCGCACACCTCCCTCATGCCCTCCCCTCTGAGACCGTTCACATCGTTCACGATCCCGACACCCATGGACAGGCACATCTCGGCGACCTCGGCCTTCATGGTATCGACGGATACCGGTACGCTCAGGGAGGGCACCAGGTCCCTCAGGACGGGCTTCAGCCTGCGGATCTCCTCCTCTGCCGAGACGGGAGCCGATCCGGGACGCGTGGATTCCGCACCGATGTCTATGACCGATGCACCCTGCTCCTCCATCTCGATCCCGTGCACCACCGCGGTCCGGACATCGGTGTACATGCCGCCGTCCGAGAAAGAGTCGGGGGTGACGTTCAATATGCCCATGATGAGGGGGCCCCCTTCCGGGGACCTCCTCGGTGAGAATTTCATAATGGTTTTCAGAGGAGCTCGTCCACGATCTCCACGAGGTCCCTGACCTGGACTTTCCTGTCTCCCTTCGCGGCGTCGAGGTTGTTGACGCAGAAGGGGCAGGTCGTGATGATGACATCGGCGAAGGATGCCTCGTCAAGCCTGGTGCTGGCTATGTCCTTGGCCTCCTCCGGGTAGGCGGACCTCACGCCTCCGCCGCCTCCGCAGCAGTGGCTGGTCTTCCTGTTGAACTCCATCTCCCTGAACTCGAGTCCCGGGATCTTGGCGATGACCTCCCTCGGAGGCTCGTACACGCCGCAGTGCCTGCCCAGGTGGCAGGGGTCGTGGTAGGTGGCCACGCCGGACATGGGCTTGAGCTTCAGGTCCTGCTTGGCCAGGAACTCGGTGA
>CAZLMR010000197.1:0-2709 GCA_964560575.1 uncultured Methanomassiliicoccales archaeon
GGGAAGGTGACCTCCGGACCCTTGATCCCGTTCCACTCGAGCTCCTGGATCTTCCTGAGCCAAGCGATGTGGGCGTAGAGGGAATCCACGGAGAGACCGATCAGTTCGGTGTTCAGGCTCTTGAACTCATCGATCATCGAGGCGAACGTCATGAACTCTGTGGTGCACACCGGGGTGAAGTCGGCAGGGTGGGAGAACAGGATGACCCACTTACCCTTGTAGTCCTCCGGGAAGCTGATCTCCCCCTGGGTGGTCACGGCTTTGAACGCGGGGGCGTCGTCGTTGATCAGGGGCATGCGGAACTGGCAGTCGTTTTCGCTGTCCATTTTCTAACCTCGGATGGTATTAACGGTGTGAAAATATATTAAACGCCGTTAGATACCATGATTTAGGTTAGATTAAAAAGTTTGAAAGAGGTTGATGTCACTGGATCTTCAGGTCCTCGATGGCCTTGTCGAGGCGCTCGCGGATGGCGATGTGCTGGGGGCAGGCGTCCTCGCACTTCCCGCACTTGATGCACTCGTTGGCCCTGGCCTTCCCATGTCCGGAGACGAGCCATCCCTCCTGGCCGAGGGCCATGGCCAGGTTGCCGTAGAGGGTCAGCATGTTCTCGGCATAGAAGGTGCCTGAGATCCCGATGTTCTTGGGACAGACCTTGGCGCAGTAGTCGCATGTCGTGCAGGGGATCACGGGATACTGAGAGAGTATCTCCGAGGCCCTGGCGATGACGCCCCTCTGGATGTCGGTCAGGTGCTGGAATCCCTTCAGAACGGAGATGTTCTCCCTCATCTGATCGACGTTGCTCATACCTGACAGGACGGTGATGACCCCGTCCAGGTCGGCGGCGAACCTGAGCGCCCACGATGCCGGGGTGGATCCCGGCTCGGCGTCGGTGAGCACCTTGGCGACGGCCTCCGGAGGGGTCGCGAGCATCCCTCCCTTGACGGGTTCCATGATTATCACGGGTTTGCCGTGCTTCCTGGCGACCTCGTAGCATTCCCTGGACTGGATGGAGGGGCTCTCCCAGTCGGCGTAGTTAATCTGGAGCTGCACGAACTCCATCTCGGGATGGGCGGTGAGGATGGAGTCAAGCTCCGCGGCGGAGCAGTGGGCGGAGAATCCCATGTGTCTGATCTTGCCCTGTTCCTTCAGTTCCCTGATGAAGGACCACATGTCGAAATCGTCGAAGACCTTGGAGCGGTTCTCACCGAGGTTGTGAAGCAGGTAGAAATCGAAGTATCCTGCACCTGTCTGTTTAAGGGAGGTGTCGAACTGGGCCATGGCCTCCTCGCGGGTCTTGCTGTTTATCCAGGCCGCATTCTTGGTAGCGAGTTGGAAGCTCTCCCTCGGATAACGTTCAACCAGGGCCTGACGGATGGCGTCCTCGCTTCCCGCGTATGCCCATGCCGTATCGAAATATGTGAATCCGGCATCCATGAACATGTCTACCATGGTCTTCGTCTGTTCGATGTCGATCTCACCGCTCTCAAGACGGGGGAGACGCATAAGTCCGAATCCGAGTTTTCCGATGCCTTCGTTGACTGTATCCATGAGATCACCGGCGTCTTTCGACGCCAGTCTCACGATGTGAAAGTTGGATTTAAAGTTGACTCCAGGTATACCCTGTTCTCCGGAACCGGTGCTGGATCTCCGGCAATGTAGAGGTCCAGGTAGAGACGAATCTCATCGAAGACCTCGTCCTCCAGCTCCGAGATCCTAGTCTCGTCCCTCGTCCCTCCGTATCTCATGAACGCGAGCTCCCCGCCCATTCTGACGGCTCTCACGAGATGGTCTATGCAACCCGCCGAGCCGTCCCCCGGTTGGATGGAGGCCAGTCTAGAGATCTCCTGACCCGTGGTCTGGGATATGATGCGGTCCGCATCGTTCATCACCACCCTGTACGGCATCGTCAGCCACAGTGTGAGCTGCCTGCTCTGCTTCGCGGACATGTATTCCAACGGGTTGGTCGTCGAGAGGGAGCGCCTGCAGAAGTCGTCGGCATCGTTCACTATCCGTCTGCAGCATTCGAGATGGAAGCGGAGGTCGGTGTTCACCTTCATCGATTCCAGGCGGATTAGGGAGCACAGATTCACCAAAGTGAACCTCCAGTCCATGTCGAGGTTCTCCGACATCTCCAACAGCGAATCGGCCAGCCTCTGGCTGTAGCTCCCGTACTCGGGGATCAAGCGCTTGACGTGGTACTCGATGGATGATACGTAAGGCAGAGAGAACCTGATCCCTCCTATGCGGTAGACGGTCATCATCTCCACGAACATCCTCCTTGTCCTCTCTGTCAGAGAGCGGGTCTCGGATTCGGTATCGGTCAGGGTAATCGCTACAGTCCAGCATATGCTCGCCTGCGAGAGGTTGGTCATGGCGGCGTATGCGAGTCCGTATGCGTACCATGCCTTCCACGAGTCGCGGTGAACGCGTACGCAGGAATCCGCCTCGGCCCTGAAATCCGTGTTCGAACGCAGCATCCCCTCTGCCTCATCGGGTTCGATTATATCGTCTGGTACGACGGAGCTGATGCGTCCCGAATCGTTGAGGCTCCAGCAGCTGGGGCAGAACCAGTAGCCTATTGGTTCGAACGCATACTCCGTTTTGCATGAGCAGGTGCAAACCATTGGCTGATAATCATTATAGTGAATTATAAAACAAGATGTTAAAATCAGTAATCTTATGTATATAGAAAAAACGTATCTAATA
>CAZLMR010000198.1:0-411 GCA_964560575.1 uncultured Methanomassiliicoccales archaeon
ACGGGGCGTCGCATCCGGACAGGATGGCGGCGTCCATGGTCAGCGCCATCCTGGGTTCCGGGACGAGCTCCAGGCTCTTCCAGAACGTCAGGGAGAAGAAGGCGCTGGTCTACTCCGTGTACACCACCGTCTCCCAGAACAGCGACGCCTCCTCGCTGACTTCGTACATGTCGTGCACGGACAGGAACGTGGTCGAGGCCATGGAGACCGTCGCATCCGTGATATCCCAGTTCCTCAGGGAGGGTCTGGAGAAGGGCGAGCTCGAGAGGGCCAAGAGGCTGGTCAAGGGGGCCAACGTCCGCAGCATGGAATCCACCGAGCACAGGCTCTACAGGCTCGGAGTCAACCACATGCTGAACGGGTCCACCGAGACGCTCGAGGACCGCCTGGCCAGGATAGACGCCGTCACGG
>CAZLMR010000198.1:421-2703 GCA_964560575.1 uncultured Methanomassiliicoccales archaeon
TGCGCGTGGCCCAGGACCTTCTGAGGGAGGACCGCCTGAACACGGTGGTCCTCGGAAAGGGCAACAGGGAGATCAGGAACTACGACGCCTCGGCTCTGACCCTGTGAGCTCGGTCATAAGGTGGATCACCGCCCTGCACGCGCTCTCCACGGAGGCCTCCACCTCTGGGGTCATGGTCTCCGTCATCGTCCTGATGTCCTGCACCTCTATGGCCACGAACCTGACCTCGTCCGGCATAAGGGACGGGTCCATCTGGCGGCCGATCTTGATGGCGGTCGGGAGGTTCACGTCGTGGGTCGCGGCATGGGTGACGTTCTCGTCGAAGTCGCGCTCCGAGTACAGCATGACCGTCCCGGGGCCGTACTGCCCGGTCTGGATGGCATCGACGATGATGGCGTACCTGTAGCCGTGTATCACTGGAAGTATGTCCAGTCCGCCAACCGCCTCCTGGCAGCAGTCGACATCGTCGAACCCCATGGCGTCTATGGCCTCCGACACGCGGAGTCCCACCGCGTCATCGCACATTATCGGGCTCCCGAGCCCGACCACAACCGTCCTGGATCCCCTCTCTGTTCCTGCCATGAGTATCGGGGCGACATTGCGATTCCTTATTTTGGCTCTTCGTCAATCATGCCGTCGTCAGTGTTATCATTTGGGATAACACTCCGATGGCCATGGACATCTCCGTGAGGAACTCCCAGACGGTCAACGGGAAGACGGTGACGACGCGTCAGCTGGAGGCGCTCCTGGCGGTGCAGGAGACAGGCAGCCAGACCGCCGCCGCGAGGAAGCTCGGGATCTCGGTCCCGGTCCTCCACAAGTACATCAGGTGCATCGAGGACGCGGCCGGCGCGCCGATCCTGAAGACGACCCCCGCGGGTTCCGTCCTGACGGAGCAGGGCACCGAGATCGCGGAGCTGGCGAGATCCATGGACCATCGCTGCGAGACGGAGCGCGGGTTCATCGTCTGCTGCAGCCCCGTGACCGAGGACCTGATGATGTCGGTCATCTCGTCTCTGAGGATCCCGGGGGCCAACATAGTCGTCTCGGACGACCAGTACAACATCAGGATGATGAGGGAGGACCGCGCAGACCTGGCGATCGTCGACGACCCGCTCTACCTGTTCGACGCCGAGGAGTTCCAGATGGAGGAGATCGGGTACATGGGCATGGTGTTCGTGGACAACGGCCCCTCGTTCATACGCTACAAGTACGGGGCACAGAGGGTGGCGTTCATGTTCCTTGACTCGGAGGACAGGGAGTACACGATCGACTCCGAGACATTCTCCCTGCCTGAGCTCCTGGGTTCCAACAAGAGCTTCTTCGTGGACGAGTTCCTCCTGACCAGACGCAACTTGAGACTCAAGAGTGCCGTGGACCCCAAGATGCTGCGCCATGCGATCACGGCCATCTACCGCGAGGAGTCCAAGTACGTGTCGAAGGTCGTCAAGGCCCTGATCTCCAGGAACCTGTGAGTGTTAGGATTACCCTATCAGATAATACCTCCTGCGGGATGAGTACCCATATTAAATATCAAAAAACAGGTTGGGAGGCCCGATAACTATGGTTACGCCCAACCCCGATTTCGCAAAAGAGATCGCCGCTGCCGGTGGCGAGGAAGTCAAGATGTGCTTCCAGTGCGGAACCTGCACCGCGGGATGCCCCTCCGGAAGGAGGACCTCCTACAGGGTCAGGAAGATCATGAGGATGGCTCAGCTCGGAATGAAAGAGGAGATCATCAACAGCGAGGAGCTTTGGGAGTGCAGCACCTGCTACACCTGCGTCGAGAGGTGCCCCAGGCAGGTCCCCATCGTCGACATCATCATCGCCCTCAGGAACATTGCCGTCGCAGAGGGACACATGTACGACAACCACAAGGGAACCGCCAGGAACCTGGTCAAGTACGGACACACCGTCCCTGTCAAGGACGACATCACCGCCCTCAGGGAGAAGCTCGGTCTGCCCGGAGTCCCGCCCACTGTGCTGTCCAACGACAAGGCCAAGGCCGACCTCGACAAGATCCTGGCCGCGACTGGCTTCACCAAGATTACGGAGTGATTCTCATGGCAAAGTACGCGTTTTTCCTCGGATGCATCGCACCCCTCAGGTACCCCGGAATCGAGAAATCCACCAGGGACGTCTGCGCCGCCCTCGGAGTCGAGCTCGTCGACCTCCAGGACGCCAGCTGCTGCCCCGCTCCCGGAGTCATTAGGGCGTTCAGCAAGAAGACCTGGCTCGCCGCTGCCGCCAGGAACCTGGCCCTCGCCGAGAAGGAGGGTCTC
>CAZLMR010000199.1:0-2680 GCA_964560575.1 uncultured Methanomassiliicoccales archaeon
GCCATCATAGGGGCGTTCCTCGGAGGGATGCTGTTTGCGGACTATGCCTGGGAGTGGGACCTGGAGCACAAGTTCGACTCCATCACCACCTTCATGCTGTCCTTCTTCTTCCTCAACGTCGGACTCCAGGTGGACCTCACGTCCCTCACCAGCACGTCGGTGCTGCTGCTGGCGGTCGTGATCATCGTCGTCGCGATCATCACCAAGTACGTCGGATGCGGTCTGGGTGCCAAGATCGGAGACAAGAGCGTCGACATGAAGTCGTTTAACATCATCGGTGTCGGAATGGCTCCCAGGGGTGAGGTGGGCATCATCATCGCCGCAATCGGGCTGTCGTCCGGATACATGTCCACCGACCTGTACGCGGTTATCGTCCTGATGTCCGTCGTAACGACGATAGTGGCTCCGCCGATCGTGGCGAAGCTCTTCAGGAAGAAGTATCACGAGGAGTACACCATACTGCCTGAGGACAGGGTCTGAGGGTATAGCAAACGCCTTTATCCGGGTCCCCGACGAGTTCTCGGGGACTCGGAGGATAATCACCATCCATTTGTCACATTACAAAGGTCCCTTGGTGACGGTCAACCGGCACTACGACCGTGGGAGAGCGCAGAAGCGATTGTGCAGCGTTGCTGATTGTGGGTGATGGGATTCCAGCATCCGCTGGAACACATGTTTGAAAAGATGACGCCCACTCAGTTGAGGGGGACGAAGACCTGCAGAAGCATCACGACGACGATGAGTCCGATAGCGATCCCAACGACTGCGCGAGGACTGATCCTGACTCCCTTCTCGTTCTCGGTGTCGAAGTACCTCATCAGACCTGCGGAGGACTGGAATCCCGAGTCGTTCTTCTTTGCCATGGGCCTTCGTTATCTGCGGTCCCTATAAAAACCTGTTGGGGTGGGGATCACAGTCGATGGATGAACACCAATCAAATATTAGGAGGGAGTTCTGGGTCCGATGGAACCCAAGCAACTCCTCATGGCATCCGTTCTGGGATTCGCACTTATGGTCGTCGGATTCGTCGGGTATGTCTTCAGCCCCGGTGCGGCGTTCGAGGCGGTGTTCGTCGTGGGAGTCGTGCTTCTGGTCCTCGGATACGCCTTCCTGTATCTGATGAACAGGAACCTCAGCACAGAGGTTAAGGAGCAGGAGGCGGAGGAGAATTCGGATGGATTCTTCTACATACTCGACGAGGACTACTCCGCACCGGCGGGCGATGCCACGGTTACAGACCTGACCAGGATGAAGGACGAGTGATGCAGTGCCTGCTCTCAACGCGAACATCCTGTACCTATTCTTCAACTCGGCCAACATGAACCGCTGGAACGACCACATGCGTCCGGTGGACCTCACGGAGCTCGACAAGCAGGCGCACAAGGCCGCCATAGCATGGGTCCTGGGGAAGTTCGAGGAATTCGCAGGGAACACGATCGACTGGAGGGTCATAATCGAGCACACGATGTTCTCGTTCGTCCAGAGGGCCGTCCTCACGGACCTCAAGCCCCAGGTGTTCCACAGGATAGTCTCGGAGAGGCGCGGACCAGTGAACGACTACGTCCTCTCGGAGTTCGACCGTCTGGTCCCCGACAGCGATCCCGGATTCAGGGAGCGCTTCGCCTCGTATCTGTCGGATCCCAAGGCCACCTGCGAGGATGCCGTGATCCGTGCGGCGCACTATCTAGCCACGAGGTGGGAGTTCGACCTCATCTACGATTCCAACCGTTCACTGTACGGGATCGAGAGGACGCGTGCCGAGATAGACGAGCAGATCGGGCTGCACACGGACCTGATCGGTGTGAGACGGGCCATCGCCTCGGAGGAGACCTTCGACTTCATCGACCTCATCGGGCAGCTCAGGTTCCAGCAGCGCTGGGCCAGGACACCGCGCATCCCGAGGACCACGGTCCTGGGGCATTCCCTGATGGTGGCAGACATGATGTACCTGCGCGACCTGGATGCCGGTTCCGGCGACAGGGAGGTCTACAACGACTTCTACAGCGGACTCTTCCATGACCTGCCGGAGGTCCTGACTAAGGATGTCATCTCGCCGATCAAGGAGAACGTCAGCGGTCTGGCCGCCATATTGGAGGAGTATGAGCACGACCTCGTCGAATCGAGGATCATGCCCCTTCTGGAGGAGGGTTGGAGGGACGAGTTCCGCCGCATGGTCTACGAGCCCTTCACGGACATAGACGTCCCCGGGTTCGGCAGGAGGAACGGCACCGACCTGAAGGCGTGTGACCTGATGGCCGCGTACATGGAGGCCAACGTCTCCCGCAGATACGGCATATCGTCCAATACGCTCCTGGAAGGGGAGCGCGGGATACGCGACAAGCTCATGGAGCGTGGCCGCGGCATCGACGCCCGCAGACTCGTCGAGGATCTCGATCGTCTCAAGATCTGAGTTCCTACAACGGTGTGTGTAGGTTCTCTCAGCAATGATTTTATAGAACATCTATCACTCTATCATTTTGATACTATGTCGAAAATCGTAGCAGTCATTGCGAGTCCCAGGAAATCCGGAAACTGCGTCGCCATCGTCGAGAAAATGGCAGAGGCAGCCAAGTCCAAAGGGAACGATGTCGAGATTTTCAACGTGAACGCTCTGAACTTCAAGGGATGTCAGGCCTGCATGGGATGCAAGAAGACCGGACAGGGCTGAATCAGGAAGGAC
>CAZLMR010000200.1:0-2673 GCA_964560575.1 uncultured Methanomassiliicoccales archaeon
CTGGACGTGCTCCGATGGGACGGAATACACCGGCGGAGAGACCGTCACCGTCAACGGCGACATGACCCTCACCGCCCAGCTCAGGGAGCTCGATGAGCACAGAATCGTGTTCACCGGACCCGACGGCGAGAAGACGGAGATCGATGTCACGGAAGGGGAGACGGTGTCCGTCCCAGACCTTGATGACACGGACACACAGATCTTCGTTGGCTGGAGGGACGGCGACGGGAACATCCACGAGCCGGGTACAGACATCCCCGTGAACGGGGACATGGAGCTGGTCCCGGAGTACCGTGACCGCATCCCCTACACCGTCACATATGTCATCGGAGAGACCGTCGAGACGGAGACCGTCCTGGAGGGACTGACCCACACGATACGCCAGGGAGCGGATGCCCCCACCGGATACCGCTTCGTCGATTGGACCGACGGGGACGGCAACTCATTCGTCGGTCTCGAGGAAGTCACTGTCCTCGGGGACATCGTCCTGACGGCCGCGTTCGAGGAGCTGGACATCTACACGGTGACCTTCACCGGTCCGGACGGCGAGAGGACAGAGATGACTCAGACCGAGGACGTACCGGTCGTCCTGCCCGACTCCGAGGACACCGACACCCAGATATTCGTGGGCTGGAGGGATGGGGATGGGAACATCCACCTGCCCGGGGATGAGATAGATGCGAACGGCCCTGCCGAGCTCACAGCGGAGTACAGGGACCGCCTGAAGGTCGCGATCACATTCCTTGATTCCGACGGGACCACGGTGCTCCACACCATGGAGGGGCTGGAGGGGATCCCGATGGCGGTATCCTTCGCCCCTGAGAACGAGACGGAGAGGGACTTCGATCGCTGGACGTCCCCCGATGGGAAGGGCGTGAGGGTCGGAGACGAGATCGCCGTGGACGCCGACACCGCGCTAACAGCCGTGTGGACGGTATTCACGGTCCACACGGTCACCTACGACACAGATGCGGAGCCGAACGTGTTCACGATCAGAGAAGGCGGCACGCACACCGTCATCGGGCTCGACGGCACCGCAACGATGAGGTTCCTGGGATGGTCCGTCTCCGACGACGGGACAGTGGACCACAGGGAGGGCGACGTCATCACGCCTGATGCGGACATCACCCTCCATCCAGTGTGGCAGAGGGTGCACACCGGCGGCTCCACCGGAGGCTCCGGAGGCCATGGCACACCCTCTCCGGACACCGGGGACGACGAACCCGACGACGACACGCCGGATGTCCCGCAGGAGCCGGAGGACCCGGACGACGGGGACGGACCGGACCCCTCGGATCCGGACGACGGAACTGACGTCCCCGGAGGGGATTCGGGCGATGACGCGGACGAGGACAGGACATCCTCATCCGATATGGACAGGGCCGCCCTCGCCGCGGCGGTGGGCGTCGTCGCGCTGGTGACGGCCATACTGGCGGTCGTGCTCAGGAGGTCGTGAAGGTCGCCAGAATACCCTAAATAGGCCCATGACCTCTCCCCGCACGAGGAAAGGTCATGGGTGCTATACGGTTGGGAAAGAACCATCTCAGATGGTGCTACGGGTGCAACCTCCCGATACTCGAGTCCAAGGAATGTCCGGTGTGCGGAGCCGCCACCGAGGAGATCGAACTGACGCCGCCGGGCGATGCCCGTCCGGCGTTCCAGCACGACATCGATCTTGTGAGGTCGATACTGGACAGGGACTACGGGGAGGGCACCGGCCTGGCCGTGCTGCCCGAAGGGCATATAGTCATCCTTAGCAAGGCCCCGGCGCTGGACCGCATGGACGAGGTCATCGTGGACGGCGCCGTGGTCGCATCCCTGCGCTACGACATGGGCTCCGGTTGGAAGTTCGTGTCCAGGATGCAGGGCGCCTACCGCATCGGCAAGGCGTACACCAAGGGATACGTGGTCTGCGACCCCGGAGCGGTGCCGTTCGTGAGGGAGAGCAAGAACCTCATGGCGCCCGGTGTGGTCGACGCGGACCCCGACATCAAGGTCGGCGACGAGATCATCATCGTCACTGCCGAGAGGGAGGTCATCGCCACCGGCATGGCCAGGATGACCGGGCCGGAGATGGTCGAATCGCAGAAAGGGGTCGCCGTCAAGACCAGGTGGTACAAGCCCGAGGAGTTCAGGGACCTGGACATCCCCCACACCTGGGATGACGTGGTGGCGGCCAACCACGACGTGATCGAGAAGAGGGTCACCGAGGCCGTCGGATTCATCAGGAACACGATCGAGAGGAACCAGAAGCCCGCCATCGTGTCGTTCTCCGGAGGCAAGGACAGCCTCGCCTCGCTGCTCCTGACCGTCGACGCGGGCCTTAAGCTGCCGGTGCTGTTCGTGGACACCGGACTGGAGTTCGACGAGACCGTCGCGCACGTCCACGAGGTCTGCGAGCGCTACGGGCTGCAGCTCATCGAGGAGAAGGCTCCGACCGATGCGTTCTTCGGGAACCTGGTCTACTTCGGACCGCCGGCAAAGGACTACAGGTGGTGCTGCAAGACCAACAAGCTGGGACCCACGGTGGGAGCCATCAACAAGAACTTCCCCGACGGGGTGCTGTCGTTCATCGGCCAGAGGAAGTACGAATCCGAGGCCAGGAACGCGAAGCCCAGGGTGTGGACCAACCCCTGGACCCCCGGACAGATCGGCGCCTCGCCGATCCAGAAC
>CAZLMR010000201.1:0-2666 GCA_964560575.1 uncultured Methanomassiliicoccales archaeon
GTGGAGGTGAACCTCCAGGAGGAGGCCGAGAAGCTCCTCGACGAGGTGGAGGCGGCGATATGAACGCGAGGGAGACCGCATGGAGGGTGTTCGCCACCGAGCTGAACAGCTCCACGCTGGAGATCAAGGCGACGGAGGAGAAGATGCCGTCGTACGTCGTGTCCCCGCTGGGCGCCAAGATGAACAGGGTGCTCATCGCAGGGGTCATGACGGAGAAGGAGAACATCGGATCCCCCGACGAGCCCATGTGGAAGGTCAGGATCCAGGACGTCAGCGGCAACTACTACGTGAACGTCGGAAGGTACCAGCCCGAGGCGTCCGCCGCCATGGCCGACCTGGAGGCGCCGTGCTTCGTGGCCGCCGTCGGGAGGGTCAGGACCTACACCACAGACGACCAGAGGGTGTTCGTGTCCGTGAGGCCCGAGCACGTCATCAGGATCGACGAGCAGACCCGCAACGAGTGGCTGCTGGAGACCGCCAAGTCCACCTGGAGGAGGCTGAAGAACGCGAAGACGGTGCTGGGCATGGCCGACGCCAAGGTGCCCGACCTGCTCGCAATGGGCATGACCGAGGCGGAGGCCGAGGGACTGCTCTACGCGCTGGACAACTACGGGCAGCTCCCGGACTCCGCCGCGTACCTCAAGACCATCCAGAACGCGCTCCGCATGCTCCTGCCCGACAGGGACGTGGACTTCGGGTTCCCCGAGGACCTGTCCAACGAGCCCGACGAGATCGACATCGACAACTCCGGCTCCGACGACCACACCCAGGGCGAGCTCGAGGAGGTCATCCTGAACATGCTGGACGAGCTGGACACCGACGGCAAGGGCGCTCCCAGGGACGAGCTGGAGAGGCGCGCCGAGGCCGAGGGCATCAGCAGCATCGAGCTCGAGGAGATCTCCAACATCCTGATGGACAAGGGGCTCGTCTACGAACCGAACCTCAGATACCTCAAGCGCATCTGAATCATTGAAAACGGGGGGAGGGGCCCTCCCCCACTTAATCGGTTTCTAGAATCACTGGATCTTGTCGAGCTCGCCCTCGAGCTGGTCCTGGTACTCGGAGAAGGCCAGCTTGCTGGTGAGGATGGTCCAGAACGCGAACATCCCCATGAACAGGGCGAACAGACCCATGGCACCGGTGAACATCGACACGACGCACAGGATGACCGCGATCCAGTACTTCGTCCTCTTCCAGCACAGGACGGAGGACACGATGCCGCAGACGGAGGACAGGATGTACGCGTACCCTGCGACCTCGAAGACGTCCGTGAGCTGGGACGCGGTCCATCCGTAGTAGTCGACGTAGTCGGCGTACAGGGGATCGGTCATGATCATGTTGACGAGTCCGTCCAGGTCCACGAGGATGTAGATGCCTATGATGAGGAACGGGATGGAGTAGATCAGCATCAGAGCGACGGCCCAGTTGAGACGGGTCTTCATCACGTCGCGGATCTCCTGCTTCTCGGCCTCCACCTGCTCAGGGTTCCTCCCGGGGACCCTGGCTCCGCATGCCGGACAGAACTTGGCGTCGGCCGCGAGGACCTGGCCGCACTGGATACAGAAGTTCTGGTTGTCCATGCCGAGTAATCTGCTTGGGACTTTAAAGCTTAGTCCGAGAACATGGCGGACGCGTATCCGACGACCGCCCCGGGGTCCATCCCCAGGGAATCGTAGGAATCCGTGTGCCTCAGGACCCTCGCCGCCGCCCCCTCGGACCACAGCATGGCCACCGCGGCGGGCCCGTACCCGCACATGGACACCCTGTTCCCGTAGACGGTCCTGTACATCCCCTCCACATCCATCTCCGCGATCCTGTCGAGGACCATCCCGTCGAGCCTGCCGGCTTCCTCCTTGGGGATGTAGTGCGACATGTCCGTGGAGGCCACCACGACCACGTCGCGGTCGGCGCAGGCCTCCCTCAGGACGGACACCAGCTCCGCGGCCGCCCTCGGCGACTGGTCGCCCATGGTGACGGCCACGATCGTCGGGTCGGGGTCGATGTACTGCACGAACGGCACCTGGACCTCCACCGCGTGCTCCCTGGCGTGCGCGCGGGGATCGTCGGCGAAGACCTCCGACAGCCTCGAGCAGACCTCCCTGTCGCTCCTGCAGACGCCCAGCGGCGTTGCGAAGTCCTCCGAGCAGATCACCGTCCTCCCCATTGCCGTCCCGTAGTGGTCGGGGCCCACGATGACGTACAGGTCGGGCAGCCCGTCCTCCCTGAGGGCGCGGTATGCGTGCGCCGCGGTCATGCCGGAGCAGACGTAGCCGGCGTGCGGGACCATGATCCCCCTGATGCGCCTGGACGAGCCGGCGTCCCCGGGGGCCCCGGGACCGAGCGGATGGGCGAAGCACCAGCCGATCATGTCGCGCAGGTCGTCCGGATCGGCGGGATAGAAGCGGCCCGCCACTGCAGGATGTCTCATGAGAAGGGGTGAAGGGGTTTGGGAAGAAGTTTCTTTGTATCGTGATCAGACCAGCTTGGCCTCGAAGTCCTCGATCTCCATGTTGAAGTCGTTGGGGTCCTTGAGGTCGCCCCTCTCGAAGAGGACCTGCCTGGACAGGAGCCAGTAGATGCAGGCCAGGGCGCGCCTTCCCTTGTTGTTGGTGGGGATGACGAGGTCGACGTTGCGGGTCTCGTTGTTGGCGTCGCACATGGCGATG
>CAZLMR010000202.1:0-2664 GCA_964560575.1 uncultured Methanomassiliicoccales archaeon
GACCGATCAGTATCGTGATGCCGGCGTGGACCTCTCCAGGATAACGATCACAGAGGGCGGAAGCACAGACCCCGTCTGGAACCAGATCAAGGCGGACATGATCGGCAGCGAGGCCGTTGTCATGAAGACCCGCGGAGGGGCGGTGATGACCGACTGCGCCATGGGCGCATTCGCGGTCGGGGACGAGCACGATCTTCTGGAGGCGCTCGGCAACGCCACGGAGGTGGACAGCAGCTTCAAGCCGGATGAGGGGAACACCTCGCTCTACCGCAGGTTCTACGACGAGCGCATGTCCGTGATAAAAGGTATGAAAGGGGTTTTCGGCACGCTCAAGGGAATGAACGGACTCAGGTGAAGTACTCCCTTCCCTTGTCCATCAGGTCCTTGAACGCGCGGGGATCGTCGCTCAGCGCCGCCTCGACCACGTCGTGTACGGCAGTGTCGAACTCGGTGAGCATCTGCTCCCTGTTGGCGTTCATGTGCTGGATCTCGTAGTACAGGTAGGGGTCCTCCAGGGCGACGGACTCGTTGGTGTCCATCAGCTTGGAGAACGTGGTCGATGCCACGGACTGCATGTCCGGGAAGTCGATCCCGCTCCTGTCGAGGACGGTGAAGAACGCGATGTTGACCGCGTGGCTCAGGCCGAGAACGTATGACATGTACTTGTCGTGCTCCGTCACCGGCATCATGCGGACATTCGCCCCGTGGTTGCCGAGAAGCTCCATCGCCTCATCCACCGCCGCCTCGGATCCGCAGTCGCAGACGATCACGTTCCTCTCGTACATCGATTCCGCGGACGGACCGAACATCGGATGGATGGAACAGACCCTGCGTCTGGAGCCCATGTCCTGAAGCACGTCGATGAACGGCGACTTGAGGGATGCGAGGTCGAATATCAGAGTATCCGGCTTGCAGATCTCATCCAGCTTCTGTAGTATGGGCCCGGTGCGAGAGATGGGTACCGAGACGATCACTGCATCCGCCCATTTGGCATCCTCTATGACCAGTCCGTTCCCCGAGGACGGGTCGATTATGTCGACGCGGTGTCCGGCCCCCTTGAGGAGGTCCGCGAACCAGCGTCCCATCTTCCCATATCCGCCGACGATCGCTATTTGACGCATCCTCGAAGTGGTTCTGGGGAGCGCGGCCTGGATCTCTATGGACTCCTGCATGAGCGTCCTGCAGATCTTCTCCGCATAGACGGGGTTCATACCGTTCTCGAGGGCGAACCCGCGGTATCTGTCTATGACCTTGTTCTCCTGCGGGATGTTCCTGACGGCTGCGTTCCTGGCGACCTTGTCCTCGCCGACCAGCACCGCAAGCTCGAGCCTTCTCTTCATGAGTCCCAGGATCTGCATGTCTATGTCCTGGATCTCCGTTCTGACATCTTCCAACGCCATCGGTATCCCCTCGCGATCTGGTCCGCCACCGTGAGTGCTGCCATGGCCTCCACAACGGCGACGGCTCTGGGCACGATACAGGGGTCGTGCCTCCCCGTGACCTCCACCACATCATCGGATTCGGTCTTGAGATTCACCGTGTCTTGGGCCTTGCCGATGGACGGTGTCGCCTTGAACACGGTGCGGAACACCACCGGTGCGCCGTCGCACATGCCGCCGACGATCCCTCCCATGTGGTTGCTCTCCGTGACTATCCTTCCGTCACGGAATCTGTAGCCGTCGTTGCTCTCGGACGCTCTCATCCTACCGAGGCCGAATCCGTCGCCGAACTCCACACCCTTGCAGGCGGGTATGCCGAACATGGCCTTGGCCAGTTCAGCGTCGAGCGCGTCGAACCATATGCCGCCGAACCCTATGGGCAGGCCGCTGATGATGCATTCCGCCACGCCGCCCACGCTGTCGCTGTCGGCGCCGGCCGATTCTATGCATCCGCGCATCCTCTCGTCCAGGTCGGCGTCGCATGCCCTGGTGGCATAGGCTCTGGATCCCCTCGCCTCATCGGCGTCGCGTGCCTCCCCGTCGACGACATCGCCGACGGACCTGGTGAACGCATCCACACGGATGCCGTCGGTGGCTATGACCTGCTTCGCGATCGCACCTGCGGCGACTATCGCCGCTGTGAGCCTTCCGGAGAACTGTCCGCTTCCGCGAAGGTCATGGTCCGGGAACTTGAAGAGCGCAGGGAGGTCCGCATGTCCGGGACGCGGTGTATCGTAGAACTTCATGTACTTGGAGCCGTCCGTGTCGCCATTGGCGATCCGGATCAGGATCGGACGGCCGTCGGCCCTTCCGTCGGTGACGCCCTGGACGATCTCCACCTCGTCCTTCTCCCTGCGCGGTGTACCGATCTTCCCAGTCGGTTTCCTGAGGGACATCTCCGTGGCGACCATCCCCATGTCCACGGGGAATCCTGCCGGGACCCCTTCGAGGATGCCTCCGACATAGGGGCCGTGGCTCTTCCCGAACAGGGTGAATCTGAATCTCTCGCCGGTCGTGTACATCAGATGACCTCCTCCACCATTCCCAGGGAGGCCATTGCCTCGGGGAACCCGGGATACGATACGGCACAGCATTCGATGTCATCCATCGTGACGGGGCCGTCACAGACTATGGAGGCGATTGCGGCGGACATCATGATCCTGTGGTCGCCCTTGTGCACGATCGCTCCTCCGGACAGATGTGGCTTTCCATGGAGGATGCATCC
>CAZLMR010000203.1:0-2638 GCA_964560575.1 uncultured Methanomassiliicoccales archaeon
AGTGGAGGCTCATCGGCTACGGCATCGTAGAGTGAGGACGATGCAGACCGTCGTCCTCGACACAAACGCCTTACTCATGCCTTTTGAGATCAAGATGAACCTCGACCTCGCCCTCAGGGACCTCCTGGGCGAGGTCAGGATCGTCGTCCCCGGCCCTCTGGTCGGGGAACTCAAGCATCTCGATCACAAGTTCGCCGGTGCGGCGCTCTCGCTCGCCAGGAAGTACGAGATTGTCCCCACGGTCACCACGGGGGACAACTCCGTCATGGAGCTCGCCAAGAAGACCGGCGGCTATGTCCTCACCAACGACAAGGAGCTCAGGCGCAGGCTCAGGAAGGAGAAGATCCCGATCATATTCCTGAGATCCGGCACCCATCTCGCAGTGGACACGTATCTGGGCGAGTGAACCGCAGGGCGCCGTCGGAGCATGCGGCCTCCGGCATCGGGTGTCTTCCATCCGGATCGGATCCTTCAAGGCATGTCCTGCTCCGCGCGACCCTATATCGTCAGATCAGCGGATCGGGATACTGCGTCGGGTCCCCGGGCTTCCATGCCTGCTTCCCGCACTCGTCGAGCTTGTCCTGCATGAGCTCCCTGCCTATCGGGGTCACCCCGTACACGGGCACCTTGTTCCCTGCGACCAGCGTGTCGGGTCTCCTCAGGCACTCCTCGCGGAGGTGCTTGGAGGCGCAGGCGGTGATGATGTCGAATGTGTCGAACGCCTTTCTGGCGTCCTCCTCGGACATGCCGGTCGTGTGGACGCCGATGATCACCAGTCTGTCCCCGTACCTGTCCCTCATCCTCACGGCGGAGTCGACGAAGGGCGTCGTGACGGCGACCTTCCCGAATCCCATGGAGAAGGCCTTGTCCACACCCGCCTCCATGTCGATCCTGGCGGTGTCCGGGTCCAGCATGTTCTCCCTTCCGATGGCCTCCACAACCTTCGGGATGGGTTCGGTCTCGCATATCCCTGAGATCCTGCCGCCCATGCCCTGGACCAGCGACGGTTCGGTGATGACAGCAGTGCCGCATCCATCCGCGGCTATAACCGCGGCATCGATCTTCCCGTTCTTCAGAGCCGAGCACAGGGTCTCGGAGATCCCGAAGTTCAGGAAGTTGTCCATGGTCGTCACGCGGTCCTCCGTGCACATGCCGAACGAGCTCATGCGGTACTCGATGTTCTCCTTGATCGACTCCCTGGTGAGCTCCTCCATGCCCTTGCGCTTGGCGAACAGGGGGCAGTATCTGACCTTGGGCTCCGTGACGTCGACGACCTTCCCGTCCTCGATGGTCACACGGCTCATACCGAGACATTCCATGACGTGTCTGGACATAGTATCCGCTCCGTGACGCGGGAATCGACGGGTGATATGAAAAAGCTGACGATGTATGGGTTTGGAGAAGGGAGGGGCCTCTATGGACCCCTCCATAGATTGATGCCGCGTCACTCGTCGATGACGTCGACGCTGATGATCTTGACGTCCTTGAGCGGCTTGTCGTTCCTGTCGGTCTCGACGCGGCCGATCTTGTCGACGATGGGCATGCCGTCGATGACGGTCCCGAACACGGGGTGGGCGTAGGGCGTCCTGGGGTCCTCCTTGTCCAGGTACGTGTTGTTGACGGTGTTTATGAAGAACTGGCTTCCTCCGGAGTGGGGCTGTCCTGTGTTGGCCATGGCCATGGTTCCCCTGATGTTGGAGTGTCCCTTGCCGAACTCGTCCTCGATGGTGTATCCGGGTCCGCCCATTCCGGTTCCGGTGGGGTCCCCGCCCTGGATCATGAATCCGTCGATGACCCTGTGGAAGATGGTCCCGTTGTAGAATCCCTCCTTGGCGAGTTTGACGAAGTTGCCGGTGGTGATGGGCATGTCCTCGTGCATCTTCACCTTGATGTCACCTTTCGATGTGTGCAGCACTACGATGGTCATGAGCGACCCGAGAACCACGGACGCTATATAGCTGTCTGAAGAACCCACATTAAGTACGCGACGCGATTACGTCATCATGGGAGACCACTTCCGTCTGAAGGAGAACGGGACCACCGTCGGTCGTGAGGCCGTAGCGGGTCTGACGACGTTCTTCTCGATGGCGTACATCATAATTGTCGCGCCATCCATCCTGTCCCAGTCGGGCATGGAGTGGGGCGCGGTGTTCCTAGCATCCGTAACGGCATCTGTGGTGGGCACGCTGGTCATGGCGCTCTACGCCAACGTCCCGTTCGTCCTGGCACCGGGTCTGGGGATGTGCTCCTTCTTCGTGGTCACCGTGTGCAACGACATGGGATTCACCTGGCAGCAGGCGCTGTCGATGGTGTTCATATGCGGTGTGATCAACATCCTGATCACGGTCACCAACATCCGCAGGCTGATCATATCGTCGATACCGAAGAGTCTCCAGTACGCGATATCCGGAGGCATCGGTCTGTTCATCGCCTACCTCGGGATGGTGCAGGTCGGTGTCGTGGCGTTCGGGGGCGGGACGCCGGCCCTGGCCTCGTTCTCGGACCCAGCGGTTATCCTGTTCCTGTTCGGCCTGGTGCTCGCCATCGTGCTCTACGCCAGAGGGGTCCGCGGCGCCATAATCATAGCTCTGATCGTCACCACCGTCGTGGGCATCCCGCTGGGGGTCACGAGCATGGG
>CAZLMR010000204.1:0-2634 GCA_964560575.1 uncultured Methanomassiliicoccales archaeon
ATGCCATTGTAACACCTTCAGATGACTCCCGTGGCGCGGGCGACCTTCTCGGCCACCTCCGGGCTAATGCCGCTGTCCCCCAGGATGGTGAACCTGTCGGACCTGATCTCATGCGCATGGGACATTGCGTCGATGACATCCTCCGCGGTCAGACCCAGCTCCCTCGCGGTCGTCGGGGCGCCTATCTCCCTGAGGGCGTCCCTGATCATCTCCCAGTCCCCGCCGTGGAGGTACATGGTCATGATGGAGCCCACGCCGCACTGCTCCCCGTGAAGGGCCTTGCCGGGATGCTTGAGGTCTATCATGTGGGAGAACATATGCTCGGCGCCGCTGGTCGGCCTGGAGCTGCCTGCTATGCACATGGATATGCCGGACATGATTATCGGTTTGATGGAGAGCCAGACGCTGTCCTCCAGATTCGGTTTGATCAGGGGGCTGTTGTCTATTATGGATTCCGCCGAGTACTTGGCTATCGTGTAGGCAGTAGGGCTGAAGTCGACGTTCTTCAGCCTCCTGGCGAAATCCCAGTCCATGATCGCCGTGAGGTTCGAGATGACGTCCGCGCATCCTGATGCCAGGAGGCGGTAGGGCGCCTTCGCGATGACCCCCGTGTCGGCGATGACCCCCATCGGGGATGCCGATTCGACTGAACGGGAACCGGAGTTGGACTTCAGGGAGGCCCTGTTGGAAGCTATCCCGTCATGGGCGGCGGATGTAGGTATGCTGATGAACGGGAGGTTCAGGTCCTTGCTGACGACCTTCGTCAGGTCGATCTTGCTCCCTCCGCCGACAGCGAGGACGAAGCTGGATCCGAACTCCCTGATGCGCTCCTCGGCCGACTGGGCGTTCTCGATGGTCGCGTCGCCCACCTGTACCACGTCTATGTCGTATCCGTCCATGTAGTCCAGGACGGCCTTGGCGGCGGCGTCCATGGTCTTTGTGCCGGTGATGATCGTCCCGGTCCTGCCTGTGTGGATGCCCTCGCACATCTCCCTGACGCAGCCGAGAACACCATGTCCCGCGACGATGTTACGGGGAACCTCGACTATCTTGACCTTGGTGAAGTCCTCCATCCCTTTCTGCCTCTCTGTGGCTATCGTCGGACGACATTATAAAGGGTGGCGCGATTAGGCCGGACATGGAGAGAGCCCTGATAATCTGTGGCAGCGCCGGCCGCGGCGGTATCACCGAATCGATGTGCCAGATCGCCGCGGACCGGATAAGGGCCCGCAACTACGATGCCGTCGTGGTCTTCCCATCCGAGATGAGGATAGAGCACTGCAGGGGTTGCGAACTATGCAGCACCGGGCCGTGCGTCATAGACGACGATATGAACCGTCTCTACCGCCTCTTCGCGGAATCGGATCTTGTCATAATGGCGACGCCACTCCATTTCAGCGGCCCCTCATCGGTCATAAAGACGGTGATGGACAGGTTCCAGACCTACTGGTACGGGAAGGGCCTCCCGCATCCGATGGCGACGGCCGGGATGATATGCGCCGGCAGCACGCATCCCAACTACGAACCTACCATCGCAATCATGAGGGCCTTCGCGATCACGACGCGGATGGCATGGCTCGGACATCTGGGGTTCGGTGACACCGACAACCGCGGCAGTGTCGGCCTCGAGGAGGAGGTCATCGCCTTCATCGACGGGATCCTCGACCTCAGGCAGGGCAGATCCGCATCCCAGATATGGCCTCCGAACTCGACGGGCGGCGCGTGAACGGCACCGCCGAGGGAAAACCGTCCATAACCTTCTCCCAGTCTACCGAGCCATCCGTGTCCAGCACGCACGTGCGGTAGTACCCCATGTCCGTCAGGCGGGACAGCGCTTCGTACACGCCCATTCTCCTCCCTTTCCTGACGATCGCCTCGCCGTCCGAGACGAACACCACAGGCACGAAGGAGTCCGACACGGACAGCATGTCCTCCAGGTCGGCGTCCGACGCCGCCGCGTGGCATGGCCCCAGGACGATCTCGGCAGTCGTGTTGAACGCGTCGAACAGGTCGTCCGCCGTCTCGATCCAGGTCATGAGCCATATGTCGCGTCCGCGCACCCGCATCTCCTTGACGACCTTCTCGCGGAACGTCCCCGACGCCAGGCTGTCCAGGTCCGCGACCACCGCGGGCATGCGCTGGTCCGTGCGGGGAAGGGCCGACGCGGCCTCGTCGAACGGTCTCGGACCGCCGGAGACCATCGGACGGGTCCCCTCGAACCAGGCGTTCCATGCCGCCAGTCCTCCGTCTACGTGCGATGCGAACAGGGCCGGAATCTCCATAAGGTCCGCAAGCACGGCATGGGTTATCACGCTGTCGCCCGGTGCTTCGGAACGGCACTTAATTTTATAAACGGCGTTAAGAAAACTATAAATCCTGTGATGCCCCACCGGTATCCAGAGGTTTCACATGACACAGAAATACGTCTGCGCCAAATGCGGCACCGCCGTCGAGCTCATCTACAAGGGAGGATGCATCCCCTCGTGCTGCGGGGAGGTCATGCAGCCTGTGGAGGCCAAGACCGAGGACTTCGTCAAGGAGAAGCACGTCCCCTACATCGAGAAGCAGGATGGAGGGTTCCTCGTCAAGGTCGGGAAGGAGACCGCCCACCCCATGGCCGACGACCACTACATC
>CAZLMR010000205.1:0-2631 GCA_964560575.1 uncultured Methanomassiliicoccales archaeon
CCATGTACTCCACGAAGGAGCCGTGGGGGATGATGATGACGTTCCTGTCCAGCAGCTCCCCGGTGCGGTCGTCGAAGTCGTCGAAGTCCTGGTACCTCAGGATCTCGTCGGGCTTGGCCAGGGGGAACGCGTCGTAGTACTTGGTGCTGTGAGTTATGGTGAGCCCAAGGGTCTTGAAGCCCATCTTCCTCGCGCCGTGGAAGATCTGCAGGGACGAGTGGGAGCACAGCGTGGCGATGGTGATGTCGCTGGTGTCGTACCCGTCCAGAATCTCTTCGATCTTGCTCTTGGGAACCATATCCAGGGATAGCGCTCACACCTATAAATCATTCCATCCCGGATTCGACTGGACACGACCCATCCGCGGACGTGCCCGGACCGTCCACTGGGAATTACTAGAAATTACTATTAATTACTAAAATAGTAATTAATAGGGCGAGGGGCATCTGGCAGTCATGAGGATCATCGAGAAGGCACCGGAGTTGGATGTATCTTCGTTCGACACAACCGTCCTATCGGACCCGACCCTGTCCAAGAAGCTCGAGGAGTATAACGGTAGGTACCTCCACTGGTCGGAGGTACGTTATCGGACAGCAGATGAATCGGAACTGTCAGCGCTCTGGAACGCCATGAAGTTCACCCGCGGACTCTCCGCCCAGAAGCTGGACCTCTGTGGGAGGACATACTCGTTCTGCATGATCCCCATGTTCACCGAACTCCTACACTACATCGACCGTGATGCGGCAGGTCGCATAGAGACCAGATTCTCCGGGGAGAGAGCCGCCAAGAGGTATCTCGTCAGCTCCCTCATGGAGGAGGCGATCGCATCCAGCCAGATCGAGGGGGCTGCGACCACCAGGAAGGTCGCCAAGAAGATGCTCACCTCGAACCGCAGACCAGTCACCAAAGACGAACTGATGATCCTGAACAACTACACGGCCATGGAGGGTGTGAAAAGGCATTCCAAGGAGGACCTGACACCGGAGCTCATACTCGAAATGCACAGGACAATCGTCTCTGGCACACTGAGGGAGGGCGCGGAATGGGAAGGGCGCTTCAGAGAGAGCGACGACATCGTGGTGGGCGACCCGCTCGATGAGGACAAGGTGTACCATAGACCTCCGGGGCACGATATGGTCCCCGAACTGATCGACCGTCTGTGCAGGTTCGCCAACGACAATGCCCAACCGTACATCCACCCGGTGATCAAAGCGATAATCCTGCATTACATGATAGGGTACATACACCCGTTCGTCGACGGGAACGGAAGACTTGCCAGATCGCTGTTCTACTGGTACTGCATCAAGAACGACTACTGGCTCTTCGAATACACCTCCATATCCAGCGTGATCAAGAAATCACAATCCAAGTACAGCTATGCGTATCAGTTCACGGAGTCGGATGGCAACGACCTCACGTACTTCATCAAATTCAACCTGGAATGCATCCGCAGATCCGTCGACGAACTGACGGACTACATGGACAGAAAGGCCGAGGAACAGAGGTCGGCACTGGGTCTGATCGAACAGGACGAGCGCCTAAGCCTCTTCGAGGCCACCCTCCTGAAGGACATGATACGCGACGCGGATGTGTTCTCAATATACGAGGTGCGGAACAGATACGATGTCTCATACGAGACCGCCAGAAAGTACATCAACCATCTGACCAACCTGGGATATCTGACCCTTGCAGGCAAGAAGGGCAAACAGCAGCTCTACACGGTGTCTTCCGAAGGCATAGCCGCCCAGAACAACAGCCCATGAACACGAATTACTAGAAATTACTAGAAATTACTAAAATGGTAATTCCGAGGTCTGTGACGGCCCGTGCTCACATTAATTAGAGTAGTCGGCATACGGAGGATGTCCCTCCGCGGAGGGAGGTCGATACATTGGACATGACAGAACTAACACCCCATATCGAAGAAATGAAAAGGGTGCTCGGAGACAAGATCGACGAAGAACAGCTCATCGCCGAGCTGAACAAGTACCTCAACGATTACCACGTGAACATCGAGTCCGCCAAGCGCGGGATCATCAGGAAGTACGGAGGATCGGACAGCTCCTCCTTCGTCACCGCATCCTCGGTCGTGAAGAAGATCGCGGACCTGTCCGGGACCGAGCAGAACGTCGACGTCCTGGCCAAGGTGGTCTACGTCGAGAACAAGAACATCACCGTGAAGGGTCTGAACAAGACCATCGTCTCCGGTATCATCGGGGACGAGACGTCCACCGCGTCCTTCACGCTCTGGGAGCCCGGCAGCGTCATGCTGGAGAAGGGCTCCGTCTACTACTTCAGGAACTGCTACTGCAAGCTCTGGAACGACAGGGTGCAGATCAACCTGGGAAACCGCGGCAGGGTCGAGCCGGCCACCAACGTCACGCTCAACGTGCCCGACCGCACCATCACCCTCTCCGCGCAGGAGTGCAAGATCGGCGACATCCGCGAGGGCATGGGCAACGTCACCGTGACCGGGAGGATCATCTCCACCGAGGCCAGGAGGATCACCGTCAAAGGGGAGCAGAAGACCGTCTACTCCGGACTCATCGCCGACGACACCGGGAAGATCCAGTACTCTGCATGGCACGACTTCGAGCTCAGGGTCGGCGAGACCATCTGCGCCAAGAACGC
>CAZLMR010000206.1:0-2102 GCA_964560575.1 uncultured Methanomassiliicoccales archaeon
GACCGGGCTGGGCAAAAGTAGGTGAATCACTTGGCAGCAGAAAACATCTCGTTCAACGTACTCAAGCACGTCCTCGTGCCTGAGCACCACCTCCTGTCCGAGGAGGAGGCTGAGGAGGTCCTTTCCAGGAAGAAGATGACCCCCGACCAGCTCCCCAAGATCAGGAAGAGCGATCCGGGAATCAAAGTACTGGAGAGCATCCACGGACCCATCGACGAGGGGCGTGTGGTGAAAATCGTCAGGAAGAGCGAAACCGCCGAGGAATTTGTGGCGTACAGGCTCGTAATTAGGGGGTAAGCAATTGAGGGATCTAGTCAAACTGTACTTCTCCGAGCGCGACATCGTCAACCACCACACTTCCTCGTTCAACGACTTCCTGGCCACTCCCGACAATCCCAACAGCAGGATGCAGAGGATCGTCGACGACATCAGGGTCCCCACCGACGACGCCGAGAGGGGGATCATCAAGCTGGACCCGGAGAGGACCGGCGGAAGGAACATCGAGATCCACATCGGAAGGAAGAGGGACGAGGAGGGCAACATCGACCTCCAGGCCAAGCCCACCATCCGCATCGAGGAACCCAAGGTCATGGAGGCCAACGGATACAGCCACGAGCTCACACCCATGGAGGCCAGGCTCAGGAACCTCAACTACATGTCACCGGTCTATGTGAGGTTCGATGTCTTCGAGGACGGCGTCGAGAAGGAGATGCCGGAGAGCGAGAAGTGGATCCACGTCGGGGACCTCCCGATGATGGTCAAGTCCAAGGGATGCAACCTCAACAAGGAGGTCATCGAGAAGCACCTCGAGCGCAGTCTCACCGACGCCGAGTACCTCGACGAGCTCATCAAGCAGAAGGAGGACCCCAGGGAGCCGGGAGGATACTTCATCATCGGCGGAACCGAGAGGGTCCTGATCACACTCGAGGACCTGGCCCCCAACAGGGTCATGGTCGAGTACAACGAGAAGTACGGCGCCGCCGTGGAGGTCGCCAAGGTGTTCTCCCAGAAGGACGGATACCGCGCCCTCACCCTCGTGGAGAAGAAGAAGGACGGCATGGTCATGGTCTCCGTGCCCGTCGCCTCCGGATCCATCCCGCTCATCGCCCTGATGAAGGCCCTGGGAATGGAGTCCGATGAGGAGATCTTCGAGACCATCGTCTCGGACGAGGCCATGGCGAACATCGTCTACGCCAACATCGAGTCCTCGTTCGACAAGAAGACCTACGCCCCCAACGGTTACCACACCAAGGAGGACGCCATCCTGTTCCTCGAGAGGAACTTCGCCGCCGGTCAGGCGAAGGAGTACAGGACGAAGAAGGTCGAGAGCATCCTCGACAGGTCGCTGCTGCCGCACCTCGGGGACACCGAGGCCGACCGTATGAAGAAGGCCATCTTCCTCGGGCGCATCGCCCGCTCCGTCCTGGAGCTCTCCCTCGGGAAGAGGAAGGAGGACGACAAGGACCACTACGCCAACAAGAGGCTCAAGCTGTCCGGAGACCTCATGGAGGACCTGTTCAGGACCAGCTTCAGCAGCCTCATGAAGGACCTGAAGTACCAGCTGGAGAGGAACTGGGGAAGGAAGAAGAGCGAGATGAACATCGCATCCTCCATCCGTCCCGACCTGCTCACCCACAAGCTGCTCCACGCCCTCGCCACAGGCAACTGGGTCGGAGGCCGCGCGGGAGTCTCCCAGCTGCTCGACAGGACGTCTAACCTGTCCGCCATGTCCCACCTCAGGAGGATCACCTCCTCCCTGACCAGGTCCCAGCCCCACTTCGAGGCACGTGACCTTCACCCCACCCAGTGGGGAAGGCTGTGCCCCTCCGAGACCCCTGAGGGTCAGAACTGCGGTCTGGTGAAGAACGCCGCGCTCATCATCGACGTGTCCGAGGGATTCCCCGAGAACGACATCAAATGGATGCTCAGGGAGCTCGACATCGAGTCCGTCAAATCCGGCAACGGAACCCGTGTCTATGTGAACGGGGACCTGGTCGGTGTCCACTCCGACGCGAACAAGCTGGTCAGCGAGATTAGGGAGCGCAGGAGGTGTGGTCTCCTCTCCAACGAGATCAACATCCGCCACGACGAGGAGATGGGAG
>CAZLMR010000206.1:2112-2631 GCA_964560575.1 uncultured Methanomassiliicoccales archaeon
GGGAGAGGTCATCATCAACTGCGACGAGGGCCGTCTCAGAAGGCCCCTGCTCATCGTCAAGAACGGCAGGCTCATGATCACCAGGAGGCACATCGAGGGCATCCGCGAGGGCAAGGTCAAATGGAACGACCTGTTCCGCGAGGGAATCATCGAGTGGCTCGACGCCGAGGAGGAGGAGGACGCGCTCGTCCTCGTTGATGCGTACGACACCCCCAAGAGGTGCCCCTGCTGCAACCACGCCCTGTCTCCCATGGACGCGGACTGGATGAACCCCGGGAAGGACGGGGACTGCGTGCTCCACTGCAAGTGGTGCGACGGCGACTTCACCGTCCCCTGCAAGATCGAGCCCAAGTACACGCACATGGAGGTCGACCCCATGGTCATCCTGGGAGTCGCCTCTGGTATCGTTCCGTATCCGGAGCACAACTCCGCGGCCCGTGTCACCATGGGTGCGGGAATGGGTAAGCAGGCCCTGGGAATCCCCACTGCCAACTACAGGATCAGGCCCGACACCAGGGG
>CAZLMR010000207.1:0-2614 GCA_964560575.1 uncultured Methanomassiliicoccales archaeon
AGGTCAGGGATCGGCAACGTCAATAACTGATACCCAACGTTCCCGAGTTAGAGTTTTAATACTCGCCAAGAACAAGACAGCATCATGAGCAGCACAGACACAAAGATAGTGACGATGAAGATCCCCTTCAGAGCCCAGGGATCCGAGGACAGGCTGTTCCTTTGGCTCCGCGACAGATATCTCGAAAACAGATCAGAGGAGGATCTGAAGGACATCGAGCGCCTGGCCGGCCGCAACATGCGCGCTGCTTACTGGATATCGAAGAGACTTGCAGAGATGGGCGATTATGAGGGAACTAGAGAATGGCTGTGGAAGGCCAGCGACCTCGGATGCTGCAAGGCGTCGGCGGATCTTCTGATCGGGCTCCCCGATGAGCTCTTCGATGATCCCGATGAGCTCGACATGGTGTGGAACAGATTCTACAGGCCCAGGGGAAGATCTCTGGCCGACCTGATCGATGGCGGCAGACGCCTGGAGACAGACCTGGAGCTCAGGACACTCGTCGCAGAAACAGCAGAGACCGACTGGAGGATGAATCTTCTGCTGATGTGGGACGCCCTCCGGGAAGACAGAGCCGTCGAACTCAGAGAGGGCCGAGCGTGGAGCCGCCGAGGGGCATGCTGTCGCGATGTGGGTCCTGGCCAACGATCTCGTCCTGGAAGCCAAGTCGTGCGTGGGCGGAAAAAAGGCGAGGGCGCTCATGATCCGCGCCGTCGATCTGTTCGAAGCTTCCAGGGACATGGTATGGCACAGCTCCCGGGATCTGGGAGTCCAGCTGTTCTGCGCCAGAGGCGTGGAACGCGACATCCCCCGCGCGGCAGAATGCTTCCTGGACGCGGCAGAGCGCGGAAGCGGGGAAGCCCTCAGATGGCTGGACTTCCTTACGTCCTACCCGTCGACGGAAGATCTGAACATGCCGGAGATACGCTGGCGCACAGCCAGCGAAGACGTTCCCGCGCCCGATTACTTCGCGGTGTCCCCGGAATGGCAGGTGCTCAGAGACATCACAGGGTTCAACCTCGAGTCCGAGTATCCGCAGCTTTGCAACGAATGGGGAGGCTTCGAGAACGGCGTGTTCTCGATAGTTCCAGACTATGTCGCATCGGATCGTGTCTGCGGAAAGGTCGAGACCGAGCCGTTCCTGGTGTTCAAGCCCACCGACTTCAATATATCCTGGAGCCGGTCGCCGGAACGCGCCTACATGAGCCAGGACATCGGATGGGACCGCCTGGCCAAGATGCTCAGGATCTGCATCGACAGCGCCTGCGACAGCATAAGGGGGCTGGACGCATGATCCCCGGCGACGACGCACGCGCCATCGTCGACGGGGTGGTGTTCAGAGACTTCTGGGAGTGGATGCCGCACGAAGACGGTTTCTGCCTCCCGCTGGAGGACGGCTTCGTGATGGACTGCTGCATCAGCATGAGGGATGGCGTGAAGTTAGGGGCGATCGCCTCTGTGAGAAAGGGGACGATGATTCGCTCCGACAGGCTGTTCCCTCCGAAGGCGGCATCCGGGATCCCGTTCCTGACGCCGAAGAATCTGATTGATGGTGAACTGGACCTCTCCACGGCCAAACGCGCCCCCTCGTCCGTCAACGCGGTGGCCAAACCCGGAGACATACTTCTGACATGCAGCGGATCCATAGGCAGGGTGTACCGCATGAAGAGGTCCGACCCTGTGGTCGCACCGTCCTACTCGTTCGCGATCATCCGCCCCGATACGGATCAGTACATACCCGAGTATCTGGAACTGTTCTTCCGCACGGAGGATTTCATGGATCAGATCAGGTCCTCCGTGACCGGATCCATGATGAGGTCGCTCCCGACGGACAGCCTCATGGACATCGTCGTGCCGATCGAGACCTTGGAATCCCAGATGGGCAAGGTGGACGAGTACAGGGAGTCGTTGGACTCGGGTGCAGGGCTCACGCCCGACGAGATCATATTCGGACCCACTGATGATGAATGACCCTGAAAGCGACACCGCCGTCTGCCATATCGTATAGACGGATGATGAGATCCAGACCGTGTATCCGGGATCAAGACATGATGTCCTTGAAGTGACCCTGCTGGATCGCGTCCTTGATCTCCATGGCCATCCTGGCCCCTGTGCTCAGACCAGGATAGATCAGGTCCGCATAGGGCGAGCCGGAGATGAACGGGTTGGTTCCGGCGACGATCCTGGTGGAGATCTCGAAGACCTTGAACTGCAGCTTGTCGTTGACGACCGTCTCCAGGCAGAACGGACCCCACATGCCCCCGAAGAGCTCGTAGGACTTGTTGACGATCTTCTCCGCCATCTCGAACGCCTTCGGCAGCAGCGACTCTCTCAGAACCACCGGCGTGTTCCCGGTGACCACGAACGAGGGGTACAGGCCGTGCCTCTTGGACTCCTCGATGGATCCGAGCTTGTACATCTCGTCGATGTTGGACTCGTCGCGCCTGTCCATGGACAGCAGCTCCAGGGACCCTCCCTGCTCGCATCT
Source organism: uncultured Methanomassiliicoccales archaeon (assembly GCA_964560575.1). Taxonomy (GTDB): domain Archaea; phylum Thermoplasmatota; class Thermoplasmata; order Methanomassiliicoccales; family Methanomethylophilaceae; genus Methanoprimaticola. The sequence goes on from CAZLMR010000207.1 coordinate 2,489, forward strand.
GTACCCATCGGTCTTGTACGGGTCGTAGAAGAAGTGCATGTAGTACCTGGTACCGAGGCAGTACTCCTGGATGGTGTACGGCTGGGTGGGGTCGATGGACATCTTGAAGTCGGGGTAGTCCATGGC
>CAZLMR010000208.1:0-2612 GCA_964560575.1 uncultured Methanomassiliicoccales archaeon
AAGACCCTTCTCACCATCTACGACATGATGACCTCGGGGTACATCGACCTCGTACACTATCCGGTGTCCACCGGAAAGGAGGGCAACGTCTTCTACGTCACCGACGAGGACGGCGAGGGATTCGCGCTGAAGATATTCCGCACCTCCACGTCCACCTTCAAGAGGGTGTCCAAGTACGTGGAGGGGGACCCCAGGTTCAGAGGGGTCACCGGGAACAGGTGGAAGATGATCTACGCCTGGGTCAACAAGGAGTTCAAGAACCTCGCCAGATACGCCGACGCCGGGATCCCGGTGCCTGAACCGGTCACGTTCGCTCAGAACTGCCTGCTCATGGAGTTCATCGGCGACGAGTCAGGTCCGTGCCCCCAGCTCAAGGACGTCGTCCTGGAGGATCCCACGGACACATACGACGAGGTCATATCCTTCATCATAGACGGATGGAGGGACGCCCATCTGGTCCACGGGGACCTGAGCGAGTACAACATCCTGATGCAGGACGGGCAGCCGATCATGATCGACGTCGGCCAGGCGATGACCACCGATCACTACAACGCCAGGGAGCTGCTCGAGAGGGACATCAGGAACATAAACGCGTTCTTCAGGAAGAGGGGCGCGGATGTCATCGCCGACGACGTCGTCTTCGAGGAGACGGTCAACGGTTCGGATGACGACGAAGAGGAGGACGAGGAATGAGATCCATAAGGATACCCGCCGACAGGGTGGGAACGCTCATCGGCAAGGGAGGGGAGACGAAGAAGACCCTCCAGAGCATTTCAGGAATCAAGCTCGACATCGACACCGAGGAGGGGGAGGTCGTCATCCACGACGACGTGGAGCTCGAGGACCCCGTGATGGCCCTGAAGATCCAGGACGTCATCAAAGCGGTCGGCAGGGGTTTCAACCCGGACAAGGCCATGAGGCTGTTCGACGACGACGAGTACCTGGAGGTCGTGGACCTCAAGGAGTTCGTCGGCGACAGGAGCAACCAGATCACTAGGATCAGGGGCAGGCTCATCGGCAAGGATGGGAAGACCCGCAGGATCATAGAGGACCTGACGGGCTGCGACATGGTGATCTACGGCAACACGGTGTCCCTCATCGGGAACTCCATCAGCCTGCCGGTGGCCAAGCACGCCGTCGAGCTAATCCTGCAGGGCAGCGAACATGCCACCGTCTACCACTATCTCGAAAGCCAGCGCCCCAGGCTCAGGATCGCTGAGATGGGATTCGACCTCTGAGGCGGAACCATGGAGGAGTGGATCCACGAGAACTACGAGGCCGCGAGGGCCCTTGCCGAGATGGGGCTCTGCGACCACTGCCTCGGACGCATGTTCGGGAAGATCGGAACCGGCACCACCAACGTCAACAGGGGCCTGGCGATACGCGAGGCCCTGGAGGATGAGGGCGTGAGCGCACCCGCGGCGGAGTTCTGCCCCCTGTGCGAGAACGTCTTCGACCTGCTCGACAGGTTCGCCGATGCTGCGGTGGAGAGCCTCGAGGGCATAGAGTCGGACAACTTCCTCATCGGCACCAGGGTGGAGCCGGAGATCGCCAAGAAGGAGAAGGACCTGTGGGAGGAGTACCACCTGGAGAACGCGGAGGCCATAAAGACGGAGCTCAACCGCGAGATAGGCAAACTCGCCCTTCCCCGCATGCACCGCCCAGTGGAGTTCAAGAACCCGCAGGTGGTCGCATGCGTGGACACGCGCTTCGCTGATGTCTCCGTGGACATCGCCCCGATCTTCATCGCCGGACTCTACAACAAGTTCAGCCGCGAGATACCTCAGACCATCTGGCCGTGCAGGGTTTGCCACGGGAAGGGATGCGACCACTGCCACGGGAAGGGCAAGATGTACGAGACCTCCGTCCAGGAGATCATCGGGGACGTCGCCCTGGAGATGACCGGAGGCAAGGAGCACTTCTTCCACGGCATGGGCAGGGAGGACATCGACGCCCGCATGCTCGGGGACGGGAGGCCTTTCGTCCTGGAGATCAGCAACCCCCGCATCAGGAACATAGACCTCGACGAGCTCAAGAGGAGATCCGACAACGAGTTGGCCGCGTTCAACGACCTGCACTATGTGCAGCGCGAGGCGGTGGAGAGGTACAAGGAGGCGGCCGCGGACAAGGTATACCGCGTGCACGTGCTCGCAGAGGGTAAAGTTAATAAAGAGGCAGTAGTTGAGGTTGCCTTATCGTTCAAGAACGCCAATATAGATCAGAGGACTCCACGCCGTGTCGAGCACAGAAGGGCCGACCTGGTGAGGAAGCGGAAGATCCATTGGGTCGAGGCGGACGCGATAACCGACAACTCATTCGATCTCGAACTCGAGACCGATTCAGGGACGTACGTGAAGGAGTTCGTGTCCGGCGACGACGGACGCAGCACACCCAGCTTCTCCGAGAGGCTCGGCGTGCAGTGCAGGGTCGAGACCCTCGACGTGTTGGCGATCAACTATCACGAACCATGAGGGATTGAAATGCAGAGATCCAGAGGTACAAGGACGAAGACCCGCAACGTCCTTAAGAAGAAGGTAAGGGCACGCGGCCTTTCACCCATCACCAAAGGCCTTCAGACATTCGAGGCCGGAGAGAAGGTCAACATCGTCATC
>CAZLMR010000209.1:0-2597 GCA_964560575.1 uncultured Methanomassiliicoccales archaeon
GAACTCCTTGCCGTCGTATTCCCTGAGGGTCTTCGCGGCGAACTCGTCCATGTCCTCGCCGAAGCACAGGATATCGTAGCCCTTGGCCCTGACCTGTTCGGTCTGAGGGACCTGCTTGGCCCTGGCGACGGACTCCGCCGCTGCGTAGTAGATCTTGGGCTGGTCCTCGGGCATGGCGTCCCTGTACTCCCTCAGCGTCACCAGCTTGTCCTTGTCGAACGAGTGGAACAGCACGAGGTCCTTCAGGACGTCCGCCTTCATGCCGTAGTCCTGTATGATGCCGTATTTGAGCTGGGGCCCGAAGTGGCCGAAGAACTCCTCGTAGGTCTCCCTGTCCTCCTCCAGGAGCCTGGTCAGCTCCGCCTTGATCTTCTTCTCCAGGTTGGCCCTGATGGTCGTGAGCTGCCTGTCGTGCTGCAGCATCTCCCTGGATATGTTCAGGGACAGGTCGGGCGAATCGACGACTCCCCTGACGAACCTGAAGCAGTCGGGCAGGACGTCCTTGCACTTGTCCATGATCAGGACGCCGGAGGAGTACAGCTCCAGACCGGGCTCGTAGTCCCTGCTGTAGAAGTTGAACGGCGCCACCTTGGGGATGAACAGGAGGGCGCGGTAGTTCACGACACCCTCCGCGTTGACCCTGATGACGGACACGGGATCCTCCCAGTCGCGGAACTTCTCCTTGTAGAACTTCTTGCAATCCTCATCCGAGACCTCGTCCTTGCCACGCTGCCAGATGGGTACCATGCTGTTGACGACCTCGTTCTCGGTCTTGGTCACCCACTCCTTCTTGGGCTCGCCCTTCTCATCCTTCTCGCCGGTGTCCACATAGTCCTCCTTCTCCACGTCCATGTGGATGGGCCAACGGACGTAGTCGGAGTACTTCTTCACCAGATCCCTGAGCCTGTACGAGTCCAGGTAATCGGAGTAGCACTCGTTGTCGTCGTCGGGCCTGAGGTGCATGATCACATCGGTGCCCCAGGAGTCCTTCTGACACTCCTTGACCGTGTATCCGTCGGCGCCCTCGCTAGTCCACTCCCAAGCCTGGTCCTGGCCGTAGGCCTTCGACCTCACGGTGACCCTGTCGGCCACCAGGAACGCGGAGTAGAATCCCACTCCGAACTGGCCGATGATGTCCACATCGGCCTTCTCCTCCATCTCCTTCTTGAAATCGAGGGATCCGCTGTGCGCGATGACACCGAGGTTGGCGTCCATGTCCTCCTTGGTCATGCCGATACCGTTGTCCGAAACGGTGACGGTGCGGGCATCCTTGTCGTATGAGACGTCGATCCTGAAGTCCTCCCTGGACACGGCCACGTCCGGCTCGGTTATTGACTTGTAGTAGAGCTTGTCTATGGCGTCAGACGCGTTGGAGATGATCTCCCTCAGGAAGATCTCCCTGTGGGTATATATCGAGTTGATCATCAGGTTGAGAAGCTGCTTGGATTCCGCTTTGAATTGTTTCTTTGCCATCCTATCGCCTTCGATTGTGATGACACCCCGGTTTCCGCCGGGGTCGCAACGGCGATTCTACTGTTAGAACTTCTATAATAAAATTTCTATCAAAACCAAATGTTGGACGCAGGGACGGCACATTCATCGGGAGCGATACAATCGGGGCCACCTTCATCCACAACCATACCCTTCTGGACGGACTCCACTCAGACCATGGTGTTACCCTTCCTGGGATTTTGGCATGACCTCCGCCGACTTCCCGGAGCGGTAACACCCAGGTGCCACGAATCCAGAATTGTTATTATCCTACCAATAGCTAAAACGAAATCTTTATGACATCCCTCACACTGGGTCGTATCATGAACGGGACGGCTTCGAAGGCGATCGCATTCGCGATTCTGGCGGCGCTATTCTACGCGCTCAGCTCGCCGATCTCGAAGATCCTCCTCGAGGACGTCTCGCCTTATCTGATGGCATCGCTCCTCTACCTCGGAGCCGGGATCGGGATGCTCGCCGTCAGGTCCGCCTCACCTTCCAGCCGCAGGGAGGAGCGCCCGCTGACCAGAAGCGACATGCCGTACATCGTCGGCATGGTCGTCCTTGACATAGCCGCACCGATACTCATGATGTACGGCCTGCTGAACTCCACCGCATCGTCGGTATCCCTCCTGAACAACTTCGAGATAGTCGCCACCACGCTGATCGCGCTGCTCCTGTTCGGGGAGAAGGTCTCCTCGAGAACATGGGCGGCGGTCATCCTCATTACCATCTCAGCGGTGATATTGTCCACAGCGGGGACAGGGGAGCTCACGTTCTCACACGGGTCCCTCGCGGTCATCCTGGCATGCGTGTGCTGGGGACTCGAGAACAACTGCACCCGCAGGCTGTCCGACAGCGGCCCGCTCCGCATCGTCGTGATCAAGGGGATATTCTCAGGACTCGGGGCCCTGCTGATCGCGATGTTCATGGGGATCGGTTCGCCCACCCTGACGGAGGTCGCGGGGGCGCTGCTCCTCGGATTCGTCTCCTACGGCATGAGCCTCTTCTTCTACATATCCGCACAGGGGAAGCTGGGAGCGGCAAAGGTGAGCGCATACTACGCCATGTCGCCGTTCATCGGCGCGTTCATCTCCCTGCTGCTC
>CAZLMR010000210.1:0-2573 GCA_964560575.1 uncultured Methanomassiliicoccales archaeon
CGCTCGTGATCAGCCCGACGATCTTCCCCTTCTTCGACACCAGGACCGCCCCGCTGTTGCTCATGAGCGACGTCACCGATGACACGGGGGTGCTGTCGGAGACCACCGGGTAGGACTCGTCCATGACCTTGGATATTATCGACTGACCCAGCTGCTCCATCGTGGATCCCTGTCTGAGGAGCTCGAGGATGCCCCTCTCGGAGATGCTGCCTACGGGGATGTCCCCCTTCAGCACGGGGAGCTGGGAGTATCCGGTGGCCCTCATCAGGTCGGAGGCCTGGTGGACCTTGTCGGTGCACTGGACGGTCACGACCTTCTCCGACGCGACATCCGCCGCGGTGAGGTCCTTCTTCTCCTCCTTCCTCATCCCCTCGAGGGTCTCGAAGAGCTTGACTACGGTGTCGTAGCTCGCGGACATCCTGCCGCGCTCTATCTTCGCGATCGTGCTCTGGCTGACTCCCGATGCGGCGGCCAGCTCGGTCTGGGTCACATCGAGGGACTTCCTGATGCGCTTGATGTCCGACGCGGGTGGGAAATTCATGGATAGGCATCGTCCAGACGGTATTTCAATATTCTTTTACGAATATTATAGACAGCGGTTTTTATTAATCGTGAATTAATGCCTTGGCCCAGAGGTAATTCACATGAGCAAGAACATCTACGTAGAGGGTCTCAACGAGATCCCCGTGCCCATGAAAAAGGTCGAGATCGTCGAGAGGAAAGGAATCGGACATCCCGACAGCGTCGCCGACGCCCTGGCAGAGGAGGTCAGCAAGGCCCTCTGCAAGATGTACAAGAAGGAGTTCGGCCACGTCCTCCACCACAACACCGACGAGACCCAGATCGCCGCCGGTCAGGCTGCCCCCAAGTTCGGAGGCGGACACATCATCGACCCCTCCTACATCCTGCTCGTGGGACGCGCCACGACCCATGTCGGAGAGGGAAAGGACCTGAAGTCCCTGCCCTGCAAACCCGTCGCCCTCAAGGCCGCCAGGGAGTACCTGAGGAAGACCTTCCCCAACCTGGACGTCGACTCCGAGATCATCCTCGACGCCAAGCTCGGAATGGGATCCGACGACCTCACCGGTGTCTACAAGGCATCTGGCCACCTGGCCAACGACACGTCCTTCGGAGTGGGATACGCGCCCTTCTCCATCACCGACACCCTGGTCCTCAAGACCGAGGAGTACATCAACGGCGCCCTCAAGAGCAAGCTGCCCGAGACCGGACAGGACGTCAAGGTCATGGCCTCCAGGGTCGGCAACGAGGTCACGATGACCGTCGCCTGCGCCATGATCGACAAGCGCATCGACGACGCCTCCCACTACCAGTCCGCCATCAAGGACCTGTACGACAACGTCTACGACAACGCCCTGAAGATCATCGGCAGCGAGAAGGTCGACTTCAAGCTGGACATCAACACCGGTGACGACTACGACCGCGGCGTCTACTACCTGACCTGCACCGGAATGTCCCAGGAGATGGGAGACGACGGTTCCGTCGGAAGGGGTAACAGGTGCAACGGTCTGATCACGCCCTACAGGCCCATGTCCATGGAGGCCACCTCCGGAAAGAACCCGATCACCCACATCGGAAAGATCTACAACGTGATGTCCAAGCTCATCGCCGACGATGTCGCCAAGCAGGTCACCAACGAGGCCGAGATCAGGGTCAGGCTCCTGTCCCAGATCGGAAAGCCCGTCTCCGAGCCCCTCAACGCGTCCGTCCAGATCGTCCTTCCCGACGCTGAGACCAACCCCAACCTCGGAAAGTGGAAGTCCGAGGCCGAGGCCATCGCCGCCGACTGGCTGGACAATGTTGACAAGGTCTCCGACATGATCATCGACGGAAAGGTCCGCACCTTCTGAGATCATCGTAATTAACCTTTTTCCCCAGCCAGCGTGCTGGGGCCAACCCTTTTTCATGGAACTTTTTAGGGTACAACTTTAAGCACTATGACTTGCATTATCATCCAACTGGTGTGCCCATGAAGATTATCGATGAACCTCAGTTCGGCCCTATGTTCCGTTTCAACGACGCGAACGTCTACTGGGCCCTCCACATTCTCTCGGACGGAAGGCGCATGGGTCGCAAGAGACTGGCCGAGGAGGTCGGAGTCGGCGAGGGCAGCATGCGCAGGATCATAGACACCCTGAAGGAATGGGATTTCATCCTGATCAAACAGACCGGCATCACCATCACGAAGGCTGGACAGGCGTTCCTCGCCCAGCTGCCCATAAGGCCTGTGGACGTCTTCGTCGAGGGCTCGGTCGTCGGGAAGTTCCAACAGGCCGTCCTCGTCCTCGGGGGCGCGGACAAGGTCGTCAACGGCATGGAGCAGAGGGACATAGGCATCAAGGTCGGCGGGGAGGGATGCACCACCATCGTCATCCGCGACGGCAACCTCATGATTCCGCCGGACTGGAACCTCGACGAGAAGGATCCGGAGTCGGCTTACAAGGTCAGGAAGGGGACCGGCATCACCCAGGCCGGCGCTCTGGGCGTCGGCGGAGGGGACGCGCATGTCTCCGCGGTCGAGGCGGCGGTGTCTGCGGCGCTCAACATGTTCTGAC
>CAZLMR010000211.1:0-803 GCA_964560575.1 uncultured Methanomassiliicoccales archaeon
ATGATCGTGTGAGGTGTGAGGCATGGTTAGCAGCAAAGCAAGGGTTCAGAGGAAGAACCAGGCCAACGCGTCCGCCCACGTGAAGAGGAAGATGCTGTCCGCCCACCTGAGCGACGACCTCCGTGCCAAGTACGGGGTCCGCACCGCCAGGGTCTGCAAGGGCGACACCGTCATCGTCGTCCGCGGAAACGAGGACATCAGGAACATCGAGGGGAAGGTCCTCGAGGTCTACACCAAGACCGGACGTGTCTCCATCGAGGGAATCACGATCAACCAGGCCGACGGGACCGCCACCGAGCGCCCCATCCACGCCTCCAACCTCGTGATCACCAAACTGAACACCGAGGACGCCTGGAGGATGGACTCGCTGTCCAAGAACAAGGAGGTCAAAGAATGAGCGACCACATGAAGAGACTGGCAGCACCCAGGTCCTGGCCTCTGAAGAGGAAGGTCAACGTCTGGGTCGCCAAGCAGTCCGCCGGTGCCCACAGCATCGAGGACTCCATGCCCGCCGTCACCGTCCTCAGGGACATGGTCGGCGTGTGCGACACGGCCAGGGAGGCCAAGAGGATCATCGGGAACCGCGAGATGTTCGTCGACGGCAAGGCCGTCAAGAACCCCAAGGCGCCCGTCGGATTCATGGACGTCATCACCATCCCCAAGATGGGACTGGCGTTCCGCATGCTCCTGACCGACAAGGGAAAGCTGACCCTCGTCGCCATCGACGAGGCCGAGGCCTCCTGGGAGCTGTGCAAGATCGAGGACAAGACCGTCGTCAAGGGCGGAAAGATCCAGCTGAACCT
>CAZLMR010000211.1:813-2560 GCA_964560575.1 uncultured Methanomassiliicoccales archaeon
CGGCGGCAGGAACATCGTCCTCGACAAGAACGACTACAAGTGCGGGGACTCCCTGAAGGTCGCCTTCGACGGCCAGCAGGTCCTGGACCACTACCCTCTGCAGGACGGCTCCGTCGTCTTCATCAAAGAGGGTTCCCAGGCCGGTGCCGTCAGGACCGTCAAGAGCCTCGAGACCGTCCGCGGATCCGCCGCGAACCTCGTGCTGTTCACCGATGGAACCCAGACCGTCGCCAGGAACTGCTTCGTCATCGGAGCCCAGACCTCGGCCATCAAACTCCCGGAGGCTTCCGAATGAACGCCATGAGGGAAGTGCACGTCGACAAGGTCGTCGTCAACATCGGTGTCGGAGAGGCCGGAGAGAGGCTCGTGAAGGCCCAGAAGGTCCTCGAGATGGTCACCGGACAGAAGTCCGTCGAGACCATCTCCAAGACCGTCAACAGGGACCTCGGTATCCGTAAGGGCATGCCCCTCGGATGCAAGGTCACACTCCGCGGCGAGAGGGCCGAGGACTTCCTCAGGCAGGCACTCTCCATCAGGGAGAAGCGCGTTCCCGAGTACTCCTTCGACAAGGAGGGAAACATGTCCTTCGGTATCTCCGACTACACCGACTTCGAGGGTATGAAATACGACCCCGAGATCGGAATCTTCGGAATGGACATCAGCGTCGTCCTGAGGAGGCCCGGTGCGAGGATCTCCCAGAGGTCCCTTCTCAAGAGGAGGGTCCCCAAGAGCCACCGCGTCGACCGCGACGAGGCTATCCAGTACATGAAAGACAAATTTGAGGTTGAGGTGGTCCAATGAAGCCCAAGAAGCAGTTTGGAAGGTCTGTTGGCTGCTCCCGTTGCGGACGCAGGAGAGGAATCATAAGGAGGTACGGGATGCACCTGTGCCGCCAGTGCTTCAGGGATATGGCCCCGGAACTCGGATTCAAGAAGTATTCGTGAGGTGTCATAAATGCAGAGCGATCCACTCAACGACGCCATGTGCGTCATCAAGAACGCAGCACTCAATGGAAAAGGCGAGTGCATGATCCAGCCCTCCTCCAAGCTCATCGGCCGTGTGCTGAAGGTCATGCAGGACCGCGGCTACATCAGCCAGTTCGAGTACGTCGAGGACGGAAAGGCCGGCAAGTTCCGCGTCATGCTGGACGGGGCCATAAACAACTGCGGTGTGATCAAGCCCAGGTACTCCGTCAAGGTGACGGATGTCGAGAAGTTCGAGGCCAGGTTCCTCCCTGCCCAGGACTTCGGGCTCCTGATCATGTCCACCACAGCCGGGGTCATCACCCAGGACCGCGCAAAAGAGCTCGGAATCGGGGGAAAACTCCTGGCATACGTTTACTGAGGAATAGAGATGACAATAGCAGGGAAAATCGAAAGCACCATCGCTATCCCCGGCGGTGTGACCGTTACCTACGACGGCAACGTCATGAAGGTCAACGGGCCCAGGGGAGAACTTAGCAGAAACTTCGCGCACCCTGGCATAGATATTGCCGTCGGAGAAGGAGAAGTCAGCGTCAGCTGCGAGTACCCGAGGATCAAGGACAAGGCAATGGTCGGAACCTACGTCGCCCACATCAACAACATGATCAAAGGCGTCACCGTCGGTTTCACCTACCACCTGAAAATCGTGTTCTCCCACTTCCCGATGAAAGTCACCGTCAAAGGCGACCGCGTGGAGATCAACAACTACATGGGAGGACACGCCCCCCGTTACGCCAACATCATGAAGGGTTGCACCGTCAAGG
>CAZLMR010000212.1:0-2552 GCA_964560575.1 uncultured Methanomassiliicoccales archaeon
ATCAGTTTTCGAGAAATGCCCTGCATGCCTTCCTCATACTTGATCTGCCGTTCGATCGCTCATGAAGTCCATGGCGGGCCTGAAGGGATTCGAACCCTTGACCACCTGATTAAAAGTCAGATGCTCTACCTAGCTGAGCTACAGGCCCATGGATAGCTTTTAAGCTGTAATTGGGGTGGAGACGGTTCTCATATTTAATAGGTTCTCCAAAGGAAATGGAGGCGCATCCGGCGGCCGCGCTCCCCTCGGAACAAGCCGCATGTAACCCATCCAACATACGGCAGCATGACACATCGCGGTCGGCATGGAAGCGTTAAATATCATCCTTTTAATCCAACTCCAACAATTGAAGACGTGGTACGATGAAGATTGCAGAAGTCAGCGAGAAGTACGGAATCCCTCAGGACACCCTGCGCTACTACGAGCGCGAAGGCGTCATCCCCGCCATCAAGAGGGGCAACGGGCACATCCGCGACTACTCCGAGGACGACTGCAAGGCCATCGAGTTCGCCCAATGCCTGAAGGCAGCCGGGTTCACCGTCGAGGAGATCGTCGAGTACAACAGGCTCTACGCCCTCGGGGACGGCACCATATCCGACAGGCTCGCCCTGATGCAGAGGAAGAAGGACGACCTCCTCCAGCAGAGGGAGGCTCTGGACAAGGCCCTGAGACTCCTCGACCACAAGATCTTCTGCTACCAGAGGGCCGTCGACACGGGAGTCCTCAGCTGGGACGATCCCAACTACAAGGTCTGACGGGCCTCAGTTCCCTGACCTCTTCCTGGCGAAGACCAGATACCCTGTGTGGCCCAGGGTGTCGAAGGACGGCCTCACCCCTCCCGGATGGACCTCCAGGTAGCGCTGTATGTTCTCGAGCGCATGCACATCCGAATAGCCCATGTCCCTGAGCGCCACTACTGTTGACTCCACCTGATTCATGTTGGGGACGTACGCGCATAGCCTGCCACCGGCACGGAGACTGTCCTGAAGGTTGGGTACAGCCAGCCACGGATCGGGCATGTCCATTGTCAGGACGTCCGCCTTCCAGTCCACACCCGCGTCCATCTCCCTCGCATCCCCGATGGAATAAGACCAGTACCTGTCGAGACCGACCCTGGCCACGTTCCTGCCGGCGCGATGGGCGTTCTCCTCCTTCAGCTCCAGGGTGTGAACATGACCTTCGGGGGCGACCGCACGGAGGAGGGCCGTGGTGAGTCCTCCAGAGCCTGCGCCCACCTCGATGACCCTGTCGCCGCATTTGACGTCGCAATGCATCAGGATCGTGGCGGCGTCCTTGGCCGATATGATCTGGGCGCCTCTCTCGAGGGAGTCCATCAGCTCGGTGACGCCGGGACGGAAGACGGTGTACTCCCTTCCGACTATCGTCAGCCTGTCGCCGTCGTCCAGGTCCCTGAACCTTGTGCCGTCTATGGCGCCCAGCGACTGTACCTTGACCATGCCGTATGCGACCTTGACCCAGACCCTCTTGCCGTTCGCGTCCTCGAGATAGACCGTCTCGCCCTCTTGGAATGCCATGTGTGTCCGAACGGACATGGCTTTAAATTGATTATCGCCCGGCTTCAGGACGGGAGTCGCACCAGTTTAAAAGGGGCCGTTTGATGGAGCCCTTTGGACAATGGGTGCCGGGTCCGAACGCATCCAGGCCTCTGTAGAGAAGAAATAGGGGCCCCGGCGTGGCCGGGCCCCGAATGTGTTTTTCGGATCACATCGTGTGAGCTGCGTATGCCGCCTTGTCGACGGGCTTGCCGCACACGATGCACTTGCCGGAGAAGGGCTCCGGATGGTAGGGGAATCCGAGTATCTTGAAGTCGGTAGTGTCCTCGAACTTGTGACCGCACTCGGGACAGCCGCACCATCCGAGCCTGAGGATCTTGTCCTGGGGGATGTTCTCCATGGAGTCGATCTCGGCGATCCTGGACCTCTGGACCTCCTCGGCCTTGGCGAGCATGTCCTCGGAGATCATATCCAGGAGCATCCTGACGCCGGGCACCAGGTCCTTGGCGTCGATGGTTCCCTTCTCGCCGGTGTCCCTCCTTGCGAAGGAAGCGACGCCGTTCTCTATGTCACGGCCTCCCAGCTCCAGACGCAGGGGCACACCCTTCATCTCCCACTCGTAGTACTTGTTGCCGGGGCGGGCGTCGCTGTCGTCGAGCTTGACCCTTATGCCAGCGTCCTGCAGGACCTTGGCCATCTCCCTTGCGGCGCCCATGACGTCGACGGTGGTCTTCTTGGAGACGATGGGGATGATGACGACCTGGAACGGCGCGATTCCGGGGGGCAAAACGAGACCGTTGTCATCGCCGTGGACACCGATCAGGGCGCCGACGAGACGCTCGCTCATGCCGAATGTGGTCTGGTGGACGTGCTTGTGCTCTCCGTTCTCATCCTCGTAGGTGATGTCGTACGGGATGGAGAAGTTGGTCCTGTAGTGATGGATCGAACCCATCTGCAGCGTCCTGCCGTTGGGCATGGACGTGTCGATTCCGACGGTGTAGTGGGCACCGGGGAACTTGTCCCAGTCTGTGCGGATGC
>CAZLMR010000213.1:0-2547 GCA_964560575.1 uncultured Methanomassiliicoccales archaeon
ATGAATGGCGCACCAAGGAGTCCACTCTACTGTTCGCGTCGCTGATTGGACCGTGGGGTGCTGTCGCTGGCATGCAGCTGGCTAGGCACAAGACCAGGAAGCTGAAGTTCAAGCTCGTATACGTGTTCCTGGTGTTGCACATCATCATCCTTGCATACCTGGTGTACGCTGGGATAATCGCCTGGTAAACCATAACGGGAGGGGGTCACCCCTCCATTCTCAACTTTCTCGATCAGTCCTTCGGCATGCCGTAGATCTTGCGGACATCGGTCTCCTCGCCCGGATGTCCCAGCAGGACGACACGGCTGTCCTCCCTCTCCTTGATCAGCTCCATGCCGACCCTGGAACCGAGCTGTCCGGCGAAATCCCTGATCTCCGCGAATGACGGCATGCAGGAGATAGACAGCCTGGTCCTGGAGCTTCCGACGAAGACGTATCCCTTGGGCTCGATGAGGTCGGGATCGGCGATCCTGTCCAACCGGGCATAGTCGTCCACCCATCCGAAGTTGACATCATTCACGAGCGTGTGCCTGACCACGGTGCGGGTGTCCAGGGAGGGCATCATCTCCAGGGTCCTCATCAGACGCTGCCAGCCGTCGGAAACTTTGGGCCTGCAGACCTCCTTGTAAACCTGCTCGTTGGGGGCGGCCACAGTGACATAGAGCTGCATGGGAAGTGTGTCGAGTGCCTCCAGCTTCTCCGGATAGGTGCCGTTCGTCACCATGAACGTGGTCATGTTGCGCCTGTGGCACTCCCGGAGGAACTCGGAGAGATAAGGGTAATTGATGGGCTCCCCTGCGAGGGAGATGGCCACCTGATTGGGATTTCTGGCCTCCTCATAGCGTTTCAGATCACATCTGGGATCGCCCTTGAAACCTGATACGAGCTTCCTCTGGCCCTCGATAAGGGCATCGAGCATCTCCTTCGGCTCAGCCCAGTCATCGACAGCGAAATCCTTGTCCTGGACCCTCCAGCAGAATGTACACTGGTGGCTGCACTCGTTCAGTGCAGGGGTCATCTGGAGGCACCTGTGGGAATCGATCCCGTAGAAGTCCTGCTTGTAGCAGCATCTCCCACGCAGCATGCTCTCCTTCATCCAATGGCACAGCTTCACTGCGGAATGGTCCTTGTAAAGCCTGTACTGCTGCTTGATCAGTTGCTCACGGTATGCTTCGTCCATGGTATCAGAAGTCGAACAGGCTCCTCTGCCCCTTGGCTACGGCCTTGGACTGGGATTTGGCTTTGGGCTTGGCTTCGACCTTCGGCTCCACCGGGGTCGGAGGACTTGATGCTTTCGGAGGGGAGACAGGGGGAGCGTCGATCCTGACGTCCTCCACGGTCTTCGGCACGGCCGAGGCGATCCTGACCTGTCTGAGGGCCTCCACCTCTTTGAACACTGATTTGACGGCGGCGGAATCGGCCTTCTTCGCCATGAGCATGGCCAGCTCGTCGGCGTCCAGGTCCAGTTCGTCCGCCAGATGGAGACGCAGCTCCGCATCGTTGGCGACCATGTTCCTCACATACGGGATCACGTCGTTCTGAACCCTCCTGGAGGTCGTGTGGAGATGTTCGGCGAGCTTCAGCGAGATAGAATCCCTGACGGCGCGGACCTTCTTGCTCCTGGACATCTTCCCGAGGTACGTCGGGAAATTGATCCTGGTACCCGGACGGGACTTGGACCTCTTGGAGGCGCAGACACCGAAGGTCATCATGTCCTTGGCATACGACCAGAAGCGGTAGTACTGCCTGCGGTAGACCCTGCTCATGAATATATCGGCGCGGGAGAGCCTCTCGTACCCCCTGATGAGGTCACCGGTGTCGGTGCATTCGGTCGGCATGTTCTCGTCGATCCACATGAGCACCATCCCCGGATCCTCGTCGACCTCCATGGCCTTACGGCGAGCCTCGGAAGGATCCCCTCCTAGATAGACGGCCTTGATCAGGTCGTAGATGTCGGAGCGCGTGTCCCTCGGAGACAGATCCTCCGTCATCTCCAGCGTCACTGAATCCTGTCCGAGAGCCAATGATTCCAGGTTCCTCACCGCTGCGCGCATGTCGCCGTTCGCGTTCTGCGCTATGCGTTCCATGGCCTCCGGGTCGACCTCGACGCCCTCCGCATCGGCGATCCTGTAGAGCGCCTTCGCGATGGTCGATGCCTGGGGTTTCTTGAATGTGATCTGAAGGGTGCTGTCGTTGACAGCGGAGCTCTTCCTGCTGAGCTCGTAGAAATCGTTGACGATGAGCACCACAGGCTGGGCGGTGCTCCTGATGAGCGTGTTGACTACGGGCATCGCGCCCTTGTCGCTGTTCCCGTAGAAGTTGTCCGCCTCATCCAGGACGATGAGCTTCCTCCCGCCCTCTGACGACCTGGTGAAGCTGCCGTCATCGGCGAAGGTCTCGAACATCGACCCCCTGAGAGCCACATCCTCGATGGCCTTGCCGGTGCGCTGGTCGGAGGCGTTCATCTCCACTATGCTCCATCCCATCTCCCTGGCCAAGGCCTCGACGGAGGTGGTCTTCCCGACCCCGGGTGGTCCCCTGAGGACC
>CAZLMR010000214.1:0-2545 GCA_964560575.1 uncultured Methanomassiliicoccales archaeon
CCGCGCTCTCCGACGAGCTCAGGCGCATGGGCATCGATGTCGAGACCGTCGACATGCCCTCTCTGAAGTATGCGATGCCCGCATACTACGTCCTGGCCACTTCCGAGGCGTCCACCAACCTCGCGAGATACGTGGGCATGAGGTACGGAAGGCAGGACGGGGACCTGTCCCTGAAGTTCGACGACTGCTTCTCCGGGGTGCGCTCCAGATACTTCGGCGACGAGGCGAAGAGGAGGATCCTGCTCGGAACGTTCACCAGGATGGCGGGATACAGCGACAGGTACTACTCCAAGGCCAGGCAGGTCAGGCAGGTCGTCATCGACGATTACAAGAGGGTCCTGAAGAACCACGACGCAGTCCTGGCACCCACGATGCCGTTCACAGCGCCCAGATTCGACGACATCTCCAAGATGTCCGCCCTGGACAACTACAAGGCCGACTACCTGACGGTCCCCGCGAACATCGCAGGGACCCCCCACATGTCCGTCCCCTGCGGATACGGATCCGACGGCATGCCCGTCGGGATGCAGTTCGTCGCTGACCACTGGGACGAGGACGTCCTCTTCTCCATGGCGGAGGCCTGGGAGAGGGAGTTCGAGATCAGAAGGCCGGAGGTGTCCGCATGAAGATAGGACTAGAGATTCACGTGCAGCTGCCGACGAAGACCAAGATGTTCTGCTCCTGTCCAGCCACCGAGGCGCCCGGACCCAACACCCACGTGTGCCCCACATGTCTCGGCATGCCGGGATCCAGGCCCGTCCTGAACAGGAAGGTCCTCGAATACGGAATCATGCTGGCCAAACTCCTCGGGTGCAAGGTCGCCGACACCACCTGGTTCTCCAGGAAGACCTACTTCTACCCGGACATGTCGAAGAGCGTCCAGATAACCCAGTACGACAACCCCATCGGAGAGGGCGGGGTGTACTACCTGAACGGCAAGAAGCCCATCAGGATCACCAGGATACACGTGGAGGAGGATCCGGGGAAGACCAAGAGGGTCGGAGACCTCTCGTCCCTCGTGGACTACAACCGCTCCGGGATACCCCTGGCGGAGATCGTAACCGAGCCGGACATCTCCACCCCCGCCGAGGCGAGGGAGTTCCTGGGACAGCTGATCCAGGACATCAGGTGCGTCATCGACCTTCCCGGGGACGGGGAGCGCAGCATCAGGTGCGACTGCAACATCTCCGTAGGGAAGGAGAGGGTCGAGGTCAAGAACGTCACCGGACTGAAGAACGTGGAGAAGGCGCTCACGTTCGAGGTGGTCCGTCAGACCAAGATCCTGAAGGCCGGCGGGAAGATAGACAGGGAGACCAGACGCTTCGACGAGGAGCGCGGAGTCACCATCAGCGTCAGGAAGAAGGAGTTCGAGGCCGACTACGGTTACATCGACGAACCCGACCTCGGGATATACCACATCAAGGAGATGGCCGAGTCCATCAGGATCAGGGAGAGCCCCCAGAAGATGACTGTCAGGCTCGCGCAGCAGTACGGCATCGATCAGAAGATGGCGAAGCAGCTGGTAAACACCTCGGTCGAGCTTGCGGAGCTCTTCGAGGACGTCGCCGCGAAGCACGGGACCCAGAACGCGGTCAAGTGGGTCGCCGGACCGGTGAGCTCCAACTGGAAGTCCCTTGAGACGAGCAACGCCGATGTGCGCGGGGTCGTCGGGATCATCGACAGGTTCGCGGCCGGGGGGATCACCGACACGGAGTGCGGCATCGAGATCAAGTGTCTCATGACCGGGGAGGACCTGGAGTCGGTCAAGGGCGCCACCGGCGACCTGGACAAGCTTGTCAACGACTATCTGGACCAGAACCCCGGGATCATCGACGACTACAGGAAGAACGACAAGGCCGCCAACAAGGCCATCGGATTCGTGATGAAGAACTCCGGCGGAAGCTACTCCTCCGCAGAGGTCGTCGAGGCCGTCAAGAGGAACATCGAATCCAGGATGTGAATCCTCGGCCGATAAAATGATTCAAGGGAGGGGGAGACCCCTCCCGGAAAAACCTCTCTTGGTTTTCTGTTCAGTTCCCCTTCTTCGTCGATCTCGTCCCCTTGATGTTCCTTATCCCCATAATCACGGTCGTCCCTCCGGAGGATTGTCGCCGGACTGCCGTACCCTAGCAGCCCGGCGTGCCGGCATCCCGGCACAATGTCACTGGCCATGGGATCGCATGTTGCGTATATAATGATTTAGGATTTCCTAAAAAAATAAAGGCGAAGGGACATCCAGGATGAGCGTCGATGACACAGAATGATGAGAGAAAAGGATGGAGGGGCAGATCCCCTCCGGTTTCCGATCACTCCTCGGACAGGTCCTCGACATCGCTGAAGTCGATGTCACCGGCCAGGGAGATGATCTGGAGCTCCTCGAGCTTGGAGTCGTCGACCTTCTCGGGGGATCCGTCCAGCAGGGATACGGCCCTCTTGTTCTTGGGGGACGCGATGACCTCCCTGATAGTGTCCTTGTTCAGGAGGATGGCGCACAGCCTGTCGACTCCGATGGGGATACCGCCGTGGGGAGGGGCACCGTGGCTGA
>CAZLMR010000215.1:0-2537 GCA_964560575.1 uncultured Methanomassiliicoccales archaeon
GAACAGGTTGTTGGCGGTCTCGATGATGAGGCCGTTGGCCACATCCTCCCCCGCCTTCATGGCGTAGTTGACATGGTCGATGACGTTCATCCCGGGGATGGGGTGGCGCTCGGTGATCGCTGTTCCCAGGGTGTCCCCTGTGTCGATGTCCAGCAGCTGGCAGCGCATTCCGCTGGTTCCGATGTCCAGCGCTATTCCGTATCTCATTCTAGCATCACTCCTTTGCGGTCTCAGTCGCATCCAACCGTATATTAAGGTTGGCTCTGAAGGGGGTACCGTCGACGGCCTTTTCATAGGTTGTGATACCATGGCTGATACTGTCAGCCTGTAACATCAGAAATATTCCCTTAGCATGATGCCAGGTGCACACCTGCCGTGTCGTGGGGAGCCTCCCGGGTCAGACCCATCGTCGCGTCTGGCCCGTCATTGTTTATATAGAAGATTACAGGTCATCGCCGTATGACCGACCAGATCGAGGATACGATCAGGAAATTCGCTCTTCAGAACGCCGTATTTTTCAAAGGCAAGGCCAACCCCAAGGCCGTCGTCGGGAAGATCCTCGGAGGCTGCCCCGAGCTGAGGTCCAAGGCGGCGGAGATCACGCCTCTGATCAATCAGATCGTCGAGGAGGTCAACGCCATGGGGCTCGAGGCCCAGACCAAGGCTCTGGAGGAGATCGACTCCTCGATGCGGGTCAAGGAGAAGAAGGAGCGCCATTACGAGCTTCCCGAGCTCAAGAACGTCGATGGCAGGGTGGTCATGCGCATCGCTCCGGGACCCTCCGGTCCGCTGCACATCGGACATACCAGGGTGTCGATCCTCAACGACGAGTACGTCAAGAGGTACGGAGGGGACCTGGTCCTGAGGTTCGAGGACACCAACCCGGAGAAGATCGATCCCGAGGCCTACGACATGATCCCGGAGGACCTGGACTGGCTCGGCGTCAAGTGCAACAGGACGTACATCCAGTCCGACAGGTTCGAGATGTACTACGACTACACCAGGAAGCTGCTCGAGATGGGCAAGGCGTACGTCTGCACATGTGATGCCGACCACTGGAGGGACCTCAAGGAGCACAGGCAGGCTTGCCCGTGCCATGACCTCGCCGTCGAGGAGCAGCTCGACAGGTACGACAGGTTCCTGGCTGGGGAGTACGAGGAGGGCAAGGCAGTCGTCGTCGTGAAGACCGACCTCAACCATCCGAATCCCGCAGTCAGGGACTTCGTCGCCCTGAGGCTAGTATCCCATCCCCATCCCAGGACCGGCGACAAATACGTCGCCTATCCGATGATGAACCTCTCGGTGGCAATCGACGACCACGAGATGGGCATGACCCACGTCATACGCGGGAAGGACCATCTGAACAACACCCTCAGGCAGGAGTACGTGTTCGACTACTTCGGATGGAAGAAGCCGGAGTACTACCACTACGGTCTCGTGAACATCCCGGACACAGTGCTGAAGACGTCCATAATCAAGGGCGAGATCCAGCAGGGAACGTATTCCGGATGGGACGACGTCAGGACCGGCACCGTCCGTGCCATGGAGCGCAGGGGCATCAGGCCGGAGGCGATCCGCAGGTACTGGGTCGAGGCGGGCATGAAGGCCGTGGACATCCAGTTCTCCTGGGACAACCTCTACGGCATGAACAGGGACATCATCGATTCCGAGAGCAACAGGTACTTCTTCGTGAGCGACCCCGTGAGATACGACATCGACGGCATCGACATCATCGAGGGCTCCGCCCCCAAGCATCCGGACCATCCCGAGAGGGGAGACAGGACCTACAGGATCGAGGATCCAAGGACGGTGTTCCTCTCCGGCGACGACTCCAAGCTGTTCGCGGATTCCAAGAGGATCAGGCTCAAGGACCTGTGCAACCTCGATTACGGTCTCCCCGCCAGGTATGCCGGCAACGACGTGTCCGTCCTGAAGCAGGGCGTCCGCGCGGTCCAGTGGGTCGGAAGGGACTCCGAGGAGGCCACCCTTCTCATGCCCGACGGAACCGTGCTCTCAGGCCTGGCCGAGAGGGCGCTCATGGACGAGCCCAACGACATGGTCCAGCTGGAGAGGATCGGCTTCGCCAGGATCGAGAAGAGGGAGCCCGGCAGGGTCTCCATGGTCTTCGCCCACCGCTGACCGTCGAACGGAGGGGGACACCCCTCCATCTTCCCCATATGCGCAGGTGAAAGGGGCCTGCGACCCACATCGACAATCATCAGAACGTTTTCGGATAACAGATGAAAGGGTTTCGGGGGCGGTTGCCGCCCCCGTGTAAAGTCATCACTGCATCGACGCGGCGATGTCGTCGGCCAGCTTCTCCAGCTCGGGGAGCTGGTCGTCCCTCATGGAGGACTTGATGACGAAGGTCTCCCCGACCTTGGTCATGTCCTTCAGCTTGGACATGCGCTCCTCCATTATCCTGGGGGACTGGGGGGCCCAGGAGCCGTTCCCTATGAGGGAGTAGCGCCTGTTCTGGACCGCCATGTTCTCCATGTCCTCGATGACGGAGGACATGGTGGGGTGGAGGGCGTTGT
>CAZLMR010000216.1:0-2532 GCA_964560575.1 uncultured Methanomassiliicoccales archaeon
CAGACAGCTGATGGATGAGATCTGGGAGGAGGAGCAGAGGTTCGAGAACCCCCACGTCCATCACATGGACATGAGCCCTTCGTACTACGAGTTCAAGATGGACCTTCTCAAGAAGGCAGACGAGTTCGGCTCCTGAGAAAATGGGAATGCCCGGAGGGAATCCCCTCCGGGAACGGGTTTCATTCAGTTCTTGACCGCGTTGTATCCGAGCTCGAACGCCTTCACGTTCAGCTCCAGGAACTTGGCGGGGACCTGCGCCTTCAGTGCCTCGAGGAGATCCTCCTTCAGCAGGGGGAAGTCCTTCATGGCGGCGACGGCGCCGATCATCACTGCGTTGGCGGCTACCGCCTTCCCGGCCTCGATGGCGAGCTTGGTGGCATCCAGGGTCACGAGGTTGGGATTGACGTCCGTCACGGACTTGATCAGGTCGTCGATCTCGGGGTACTTCTCGAAACCTGCGGCGACCATGGACGGATACACCGGATCGAGGTTCATCAGGACCAGGGTGTCCCTGTTGCCGAGGGGCAGATTCCTGACCGTCTCCGTGGGTTCGAACCCCATGATCAGGTCTGCGCATCCGTCCGCCTCCAGGGGACTGATCACGTCGTCACCGAAACGGACGGTGGACAGGACGCTGCCTCCCCTCTGGGCCATCCCGTGGATCTCGCTCATAGCTACCTTGTAGCCGCGGTTCATCGCGGCGTTTCCTAGGACCATCGACGCCAGCAGGACACCCTGTCCTCCGACCCCGACGATCTGGATGGTGTACTTCATCTCCTCACCTCGATCGCGCCCTTGGGGCAGACGTTCGCACACATGCCGCAACCTATGCACTGGGTCGGGTCGGTCTCGACGGCCTCGCCCCTCTTGATGAGCGCCGGACAGGCGATCATCTTCAGACAGGTGTAGCACTGGATGCATTTGGACTGGTCCACCTCGCACCTCTTGGCCTCGAGCATCTTGCGCTTCTTGAGCTCCAGCGGACACGGGCACTTGGAGATGATGACCGCGACCCCGTCGTGCTCCAGCGCACCCTTCATCGCCTTGTTGGCGGCCTTCACATCGTACGGGTCGACCTCCTCGACATACTTCACCCCGATCCCGCGGACGAGCTTCTCGATGTCGATCGGTTCGGTCTGGATGCCTCCGAACTCCCTTCCCGTTCCGGGGTTGGGCTGATGTCCGGTCATGGCGGTGGTGCGGTTGTCCAGGATCACCATGATGATCTTGTGGTCGTTGAACAGCGCGTTGACCAGCGCGGGCACTCCTGCGTGGAAGAACGTGGAGTCCCCGATGAAGGCGATCGGCAGCTGGTCGGTGGCTGCCGCGAAGCCTCCTGCCGCCCCAGCGCCGCCTCCCATGCAGATGATGAAATCGGCGGTCTGGAACGGGGGAGCCACACCGAGGGTGTAGCAGCCGATGTCGGAGCAGTAGATGACGTCCTTGGAACCCACCGCCTTCTTGGTGGCGGCGTACATCCCCCTGTGGGGACATCCGGCGCACAGTGTCGGCGGCCTACCAGGCAGTTTGACAGGCGAGACGGGCATGGACTCCCTGAACACCTGGACATCGACGAGGTCGGCGATGCCCTCCAGGGTCTTGGGGTTGAACTCCCATGCATACGGGAGATGGCCCGTCCTCTTCCCGTACACGGGTACGGAGATGGAGTTCTGGGCACAGATCCTCAGGACCTGGTCCTCGAGGAAGGGTTCGAGCTCCTCCACGACCACTACGTATCTCTTGCCCTTGACGAACTCGGCGATCTTGTTCTCGGGAAGGGGGTTGGTGAATCCGAGCTTGAGTATGCTGGCCCCCTTGACGAACTCCTTCACATAAGTATAGGAGACTCCGGACGTGATTATCCCCACATCGCCCTCTCCGTCGATGAAGTTCAGCGGTGAGGCCTCGGAAAGCTCTCTGGCCTTCCTCATCAGCTCCAGCAGCCTCTTCCTGTTTACCCTGGCGTGGGCGGGGATGTTGACGAATCTGACGACATCCTTCTCGAAGTGACCTTTGCCCTTAGGTTCCTCCCTCGGTCCGAGGTCCACGACTCCGCGGGCGTGGTTGACCCTTGTGGTGGTCCTGAACAGCACCGGCAGGGTGGTCTCAGAGGATATGGCGTAGGCGGCCCTCACCATGTCCTTGGCCTCGGCCGGTGTGGACGGCTCGACCATGGGCAGGAGCCCGAGCTGAGAATAGTAGCGGTTGTCCTGCTCGTTCTGGGAGCTGTGTGCCGACGGATCGTCGGCGGTCAGGATGAGCATCCCGCCGGTGACTCCCGAATATGCGAGGGTCATCATGGGATCGGCCGCCACGTTCAGACCGACGTGCTTCATGAACACGAAGGATTTCAGCCCGGAGGATGCGGCAGCGGCCGACACCTCCATGGCCACCTTCTCGTTCGTGGAGAATTCGAAATACATGCCCGCATCGGACGCGAGCTTCTCGAGGAGGTTCCCGATCTCGGAGGAAGGAGTCCCTGGATAGGTGGACGCGAAGTCCACGCCGGCCTCGAACAGACCTCTGACGATG
>CAZLMR010000217.1:0-1799 GCA_964560575.1 uncultured Methanomassiliicoccales archaeon
CAAAAACTCGACTCCAACGGACGCATCACCGTCGACGAGGGAACCGAGATCGTCCTCACCTACGAAGCCATGTTCGACGGAATCGTCCCGAACATCACCGTGAACGGAATGCCGGTCCTGAACTACGATCCCGATACCGGGTACCGCATAACGGCGGACTCCGACGTGAGGATCGTCATCTCGTTCATCAACGATGATGGAGGGGACGAACCCGTCAACCCGCCCGTCATCGTCAATGATGACGATGACTCCACGATGTACATCGTCGCCATCGCCGCGGCAGCGGTCGTGGCCATCCTGGCCGCTCTGATCCTGATGCAGACCAGGAAGAACTGAGAACCGAAGAAGGGCTGAACGCATCGACGAACTGAGAACATCTGCTCCGCGTTGAGTGAAGCGCAGCCTCACAGGAACCTGAACAGCAAACCCCGTCCGGAGTTAAGGGGCCGGACGGGCCCTTACCTATGGCACATCCGTCGAACGATCCAGGACCCGATTCCATGAACGTTCTTTTTCGGCATCTCCGGACCCTGCACCAAGACAAACCATGCCGTCTCCTTTCCGGGGCCGCAGACATCCCGTAGAATGAGGGGCTATGGTCACAGCGACTGAGGATGACTCGATCGCCCCGACATGCGGGGACTCCATGTCCCAATCCTGATCCGCTGGTCCCAGGCCATCCGAACAAATATTACAAACATGCAACTGATTGCCGTATGCATGGAGAATCCGATGCAGGTGGACACCAGCGGCCTCCCCTTCAGGGAGATCCGGAGGAGGAACAAGTACTACGTCGATAAGACGCTCCTCATCAAGGACATCCTGGATTCGGACGAGAGCAACGTCCATCTGTACACCCGTCCCCGCAGATTCGGAAAGAGCACCAACATGACCATGCTGGACGCTTTCTTCAACATCGAATACGAAGGGAACACATGGTTCGACGGGCTGTCCATATCCGCACACCACGAGTATGACGCATATCGCAACGCCTTCCCCGTGATCCTCCTTAACCTGAAGGACATCATCCCCGAGAGCGGCGAATGCGATTACGACATGTTCCTCGGAGGCATGGCCATCGTCCTCAGACGCCTGTACAAGGGATTCGGATATCTCAGGGAATCCCCGGTCCTGGATGACAGCGACCGCGAGATGATCGACAGGTTCCTCAGACTGCAGGCGGACGAGACCCTTCTCGCCGACGGGCCCTCGATCCTCATGCGGATGCTGAAGGCCCATCACGGACGGAACGTCGTGGTTCTCATCGACGAATACGACCGCGTGATGACGAACAGCTTCTCCACACGGATCAGGAAGAGGGTCGCCGGATTCATGAGCCTCATGATGTCATCCATGCTGAGGGACAACCCCGATCTCCAGATGGCCTACATCACAGGTGTCGCACAGGTCGCCAAGGCCGGGATGTTCTCCGGACTGGACGACCTGATCGTCAACGACATATTCTCACGCAGGTCCGATGAGAGATTCGGCTTCACGGAGGATGAGGTGAAGGACATACTCGGATACTACGGCCGTTCGGACAGGATCGACGAGGCACGCGAATGGTACGACGGCTATCGTTTCGGGGATGCCGACGTCTACAACCCGTACAGCATAATGTGCTACGTCTACAACGGATTCGTCCCCGAGAGGTACTGGGTCGACACCGGCGGAGCCGTCCCGCTGAGGTGGATGCTCAGCAGGGTGGACCTTGGAAGCATCGGAGAGGTCACCAACCTGATCAACGGCAACGTCTCCGAATCGAGACTCCACCCCATGATGACGTTCGAGGAGCTCTC
>CAZLMR010000217.1:1809-2530 GCA_964560575.1 uncultured Methanomassiliicoccales archaeon
GGGGACGGCGTCTACGACCTGTCCATCCCCAACAAGGAGGTCCTC
Organism: uncultured Methanomassiliicoccales archaeon; assembly: GCA_964560575.1. Lineage (GTDB taxonomy): Archaea > Thermoplasmatota > Thermoplasmata > Methanomassiliicoccales > Methanomethylophilaceae > Methanoprimaticola. The sequence goes on from CAZLMR010000217.1 coordinate 1,855, forward strand.
TCCGAAACGGAGGATCTGCTGAGAGGGAACGTCCGCATCAGCGGCGAGCTGTTCGCCGGATTCGACGCCGCCGTCCTGGATGGCGACGCGGGGACGATGGCGTCGATCCTCCAGAGGATCCTATGCGACGCCAGCTACTTCGACCTGAGGGACGAGGTGTCCTACGAGCTGATAGTCCTGACCATAATGCACGGCATCCTCGGAGGGTACGAGGTCAGGGCCCAGCAGGAGTCCGGAAACGGGAGAGCCGACCTGGTCATCAGGAGCAGGGACGGCAGGGCTCCTACCATCATCATGGAGCTGAAGGTGTCCGATTCGGAGAGGTCGCTGGATTCCGATGCGCAGGACGCCATAGCGCAGATCCACAGGATGAGATACTATATGGGGATGACCGGCAAGGTCATCCTCATCGGCGTGGCATTCTTCGGGAAGATCCCGAGGGCCGTCTCCGAGATTCTGGATCTCCGAGCTGGCACATCCCTGCGACCCCGTCCGCCTGATGAGGGATTATGCCGACGACTCTCCCGGAGCCTCCATCCTCGAATCATGTGTGACGAACGCCGTCCTCCGAAGGCCGAATTCTTCTAATCCGTGACGATACCGTTCCACGGTCTCTGCGTTGGAACGTTCTCACTATGATAACATTATATATCGGGGAACATTATCACCCCATCAT
>CAZLMR010000218.1:0-2528 GCA_964560575.1 uncultured Methanomassiliicoccales archaeon
GCATGAGACGTTCGAGCTGGACGTCTGCTCGGACTACGACCCGGCGGGCTCATTCTGACAGTCTGGCGCTGCGGTTGGAGAATATGTTCTTCACGCTGGCCTTCGCCTGCGCGTTGCCGGATATGACCTTCCTGGCGGATTCGGGTATCCCGAAGTAGACGATGTTGTCGCACAGGGAGACGTTCCCGCTCATCATCGGCCTTATGCGGGAGTAGTTGGACTGCAGCGATCCCACGGTCTCGTTCACCAGTCCCGTGAAGCGGAAGATGTCGGAATCGATCAGCCTCCTGGCGTTCACGAACCCGCTCTCCGGGAGCAGGGGGTTGTAGGTGCCATCCATGAAGTCCTCGTCCAGGTCGTCGATCGCGTCCATGACGTACACGGCGGTGCTCAGCTCGGTAAACAGCTCGCCGAGCTCCGGGGTGTAGGAATCCCCGGCGATGTCCTCCAGCGCCCCGATCAGGCCCCTGCCGAAGGTCCTGCCCATGAGGCGGGCGTCCCTGCACCCGGACAGCTCCAGATCCCTGAGGTCGTGGAACCCCTCGCCGACCATCTCGTCGTAGTCGGGGTGCATCGCGACGGCCTTCTCAATGGCGCGGTTCAGGGTCAGGGATATGAGCTTCGTCTTCAGGGAGGGGTCGTCGGTGTCGTCGTCGTACAGCTCCCACTTGGTCAGGATCAGGGTGTAGGCGGCCATGTCCCGCATCAGGGCCTCGTCGGTCTTGGAGCGCTCGAGGACGCAGATCCTGTTCTCGGTGGGGCCCACCTCCAGAGCCCGGCCGGTGAGGCCGCAGAGCAGGATGGTGTTGAACGTCATGTCGTAGTTCACCGTCAGGGCCCCGGTGAGGCCGAATCCGTCGTGGAGCTGGTGGCAGCCCTCGCAGTAGTACCTCCTGTATCTGGACAGGTCCGCGGGGGACAGCTTCCCGTACGCCGGGACGGTGTAACCGAACATGCGACCTCCATCGGCGTGTGCGATATGATTGTTGCGATGGTGATGGGGACGTTCACAGAGACCTGTTTTTCTCTGATAGGGGATATGGGCTTCACTAATCAGTCTTGCCAGTCTTGCAGAGTAGGGCTTTGATTAATGTGGAGATCGTGACAATATTGTTAGATTAATAATAAATCTACAAAGCAAGAGCGATTAAATTGTTGGTCTTGTCTATGCCGTATCCTGTATGTTATTGTAAGAACATAGAAATGATTAACGATGATTTTCATTTTTGCCACATCTATATTCGAGTAAGGCATCCACCATAGAGCAAGTGGGAATTAACAGAAGGATGTATCCTGTAATCTTTGCATCCACTGACAGGCTTATCGTGTCGGCATAGATGTCAGGACTTTTCAGCAGTTGGACATCCTCCAAGGTGAAGGAAAGGTCTGATGTGATGAACAGCGTCACTATAATTAGGTAGATGTTCAGAATCATCCTGGAGATCAACCGGTTCATGCTTCCGACCGGGAAGTAGCCGGCAACGAATGCCAACGGTATGGTGAGTAGCAGTGGAGGTACGTAGACGAATATGCGCGATGCTAACCCCATGATGTCGGCATCTGTGTCCGAAGGGAGGGTGGCAGCATAGGTGTCCAGTAGATACCAACACAGCACCAGGAGGACGACTATCATGACAATAAGTCTTAAGGCGTACAGTCCCGCGTAGCGCGTCGCTTCCCTCGTACATCCATCCATCACAGGTACCCCCTGGCGAACTCGATTACGTCCAGCAGTGTATCTAGTTGCATGTCAGTAAGATCTTCCGATATGCCGGATATCATCCTGTCATCGGAGTTTCTGATTTCCATAATCGTATCATCCAGGTTCTCGTCTGATTCGACGGATATCCTGAGGTCGTTACCTTCGGATGTCAACGTTAATGAAATCGTGAATTTCCCGTCCGTGACGGTCATCAGAGTATCATCGGGGATAAGTGATGGGGATAATCCCGAGATCACAGCCACGAATGCATTCTCGGAGTTCTCCACCGTCTCGTAGGAGATTGTACTCCCATCAGCCGCAAGAGGGACAGATATGTCCGCATATAGGGCAAAATTCGCCAGACCCAAGAGGTAGGAACATTTGGCGGTCATATCGAATGTCAGCGTCGAACCCTCCCTTTCGATCAGGTCACCGAGAACAAGGAACACAGTCGGGGCGAACGCAGACGTCCTAAGTAAGACAGTGCCATCACTCCCAGCGGGTATGGTTGTCGGTTCAGAGCGGAACACGTTCACAGATGATCCTCTTTCGTCATCCACCAGGGTGATGTCGAAGCTAAGATCCTCTATCGCATATGGCATGTTGGAGTCTATGATGACAGGGATCTCGGCGTTCAACGTCAGGCCGTCCAACTCCGTCCCGGCACCATCTCCCTGATGTACCGTGAGCCATACTGTTGGCGTCAGCGCGAGAATTACCACGACTGCTATCGTGATGACGGGTACAAGTGGCAGTATGGTAAGAATCCTCCTAATGTTCCTGATTCCCTTATCATCCAAGGTCCCACAACCTTCAATTTATACTC
>CAZLMR010000219.1:0-2484 GCA_964560575.1 uncultured Methanomassiliicoccales archaeon
ACAGGATTTCACTGATTCTGAACTCACGATTCGGTTTATGATCACGGGCTCTCGACATCACTTGACTCTCTTTTCATGCAGACAGAACGATGGCATGCCGTATCATCTTAGACCGATGAAAACCGATAACTACTTAGTCATCATCGCATCGAGCGGAACAAAGCCGGATGATGATTATTTGAGGCTGAAACATGATGAGCCCTATGAGTTCTGACGGCGGTTCCACACTTCATGAGTCGTCGTATTCGCTCATTCCCGTATACAGAAGAAAATCGGACAGCTTCATGCCATCCTCCCATCTCATTATGTAGTTCCCGCTGGAAGATACATCGAGTTTTGGGATCCTGCGGTATAGCACCGAGTGCCGACCCTTGTAATTGTGATCGTTCGGTATTGTGAACACTCTCCACGGATCCCCGCGGAAGGACTTGAGACGGAATGCATAGATTGGGACAAGATGACAGCGATTGCATTCCCCCAGCATCGTGTCAGCTTGTTCGACAAGCCTTTGACTCCGACTGAAATGCATGACCGGCTCTGACGAGCTCTTCACCTCTATCGGAAATGAAAAATCCCAACGAAGAGCCACAAGATCCACTCCCAGCGAACCAGCAGCACGTATCACCAGGAATGGCTCCCTGAGCATTGTGTTGTAAGCTGCGGTCTCCATAGCATTACAGGTCTTCACCATCTTTGCCACAGCTTTCTCATCACCTGCCAGAAGCGCCTTGAGTTCACGTTCGTATGTATCGCCGGGTACTGCCATCGTATCTGTTTGTCAATTCTCAGAATAGTATTTAAGTAAAAGTGGGGGGTAGTCGAATAACCCCCTATTTTCCCGAATACCCCCTTATTCGTCCTTAAAAGCGATATCAGATACGTCCACACCCATGGCTCTGAATACTACATCTACGAGCCTAGTGCTATGAACAACATAGCTGGAATGATTGGCACGTTTCATTATAATCAATTCTGAATTGGGAATGGATGAGGCGATTAGATTGGTATCGCTTCTCTTGACACAGTCTCTGGAACCTGATACTACTGTTACTGGAACGTCGATTCTTGATAGATCCTCAGAAGTAATATGAGGTTCTGTAAGCATAAGACGTACCTTCGCATCCTTCTTTTCCATCTTTCCCATCCGGTCAATGGCCATCCTTAACCCTCCAAGAGCCTCCGGAGTAGTGTTGGCACCGCAAGCGATGAGATGGTTTAATTTCCCCGGATTCTGAGAAGCAAACATCAATCCGATAATGGCACCATCACTGAACCCACAAATGGCAGGTTTCTCCAACTTCAACTTCCTTATGAACTCTGAAAGATCGTCAACCATATCCTGATAATGATACTCACCTACTGGAGAACTATCGCCATGCCCGCGAGTGTCTATCAGATACACGGTAAAAACCTGCTTTAGATAATCAACCGCGCGATCGAATATGGAGTGGTCCTCCCCATTGCCATGTAACATTATGAGGGGAAGACCCTTATTTCCATGGACCTCATAATAGATTGAAATGCCATTGGTCGTTATTCGCATAAAACCCCATACCATAGAATAATTTATTATGGTATTCCTAAAAATCGATTTATGGTTGCTTATAGTTTATAAGAGGAGGGGACACCCCCTCCGTTTACAAATCATGGTTCCAGTCTACTGGGATCCCTGGGGAATAGGATGGCCTCCCTTATGTTAGGCAGGTCCAACATCTTGACAAGGAACCTCTCGATGCCGATGCCCCATCCTCCATGCGGAGGCATACCGTACCTAAATGCCTCGAGATAGAATTCGAAATCTGCTGGATCGAGACCTTTCTTCTCCATTCTCTTCACAAGAACATCATATCTGTGCTCCCTCTGTCCGCCGGAGGAGACCTCCTGTCCGCGGTAGTCGAGGTCGAAGCTGAACGAGTAGGGGGTGCCGTCCTTCTCCATGATGTAGAAGGGCTTGGCCTCCTCGGGGTACTCGGCGATGAAGTAGAGGTCGATGCCCTTCTGGCCCATCACGTCTCCGACGATCTTCTCCCCCTCAGTGCCGAGGTCGTCGCCCTCGTTGAGCTTGAGGCCGGCGTCGTTGACCATCTTGAGGCACTCGGAGTACGTGAGTATGGGGTAGGGCCTGGCGGGGACGTTGATCTCCTTGCCGAGGATCTCCAGCTGCTTGGCTCCCCTCTCCTTGAGCCCCCTGAGCACATGATCCACAATCTCCTCGATCATGGCCATGACATCGTTCTGGCTCTGGATCCAGGATATCTCCCCGTCGAAGGAGATGAACTCGGTCACGTGGCGGTTCGTGTTGGACTGCTCCGCCCTGAACGCGGGTCCGATCTCGTAGACCCTGTCCAGACCGGTGGACATGAGGATCTGCTTGTACAGCTGGGGGGACTGCGCGAGGTAGGCGGGCCTGTCGAAGTACTGGACCCTGAACAGCTCCGCTCCGCCCTCGGCTCCGGCGGCTCCGATCTTGGGGGTGTAGACGCG
>CAZLMR010000220.1:0-2483 GCA_964560575.1 uncultured Methanomassiliicoccales archaeon
AGACCAGGGACCTTGTTCTCCAGTACGGGCTGAGGAACCCCCAGCTGCTGACCATCGCCCCCACCGGCCCCCTGTCCACCATGCTCGGGATCTCCGGTGGCATAGAGCCGATCTTCGCCATCTCCTACGAGAGGAGGACCACGTCCCTCTCGGACCATGATGACTATTACAAGGTCTACACGCCCATCGTGCAGGCGTACATGGACTCGCATCCCGAGATCAGGGACGAGTCCCAGCTGCCCGGGTTCTTCGTCACGTCCAAGAACCTCGACTACAGGCAGAGGATCGACATGCAGGCCATCTGGCAGAAGCACATCGACGCCTCCATAAGCTCCACCGTCAACCTTCCGGAGGACTTCCCCGAGCCGGATGTGTACAACATCTACATGTACGCGTGGGAGTCCGGATGCAAGGGCGTGACGGTGTTCCGCGACGGGTGCAAGCGTCTCGGCATCCTCTCCACCAAGGAGAAGGACAAGCCCGCGGAGCCGGCCCCCGTACCCAAGGAGGAGAAGCCGGAGAAGAGGGGAATCGTCGAGAAGGTCGGGGACAACGTCGTAGGCAAGAAGAGGAAGCTCATGACCGGATGCGGAAGCCTTCACTGCACCGCGTTCTTCGATCCCGACACCGGTGAGCTCATGGAGGCCTATCTCAACAAGGGTTCGACCGGAGGATGCAACAACTTCATGGTCGGTCTCTCGAGGATGATCTCCCTCGCAGCCAGGTCGGGATGCGGCATCGACGCGATCGTGGACCAGCTCAAGTCCTGCGGTTCCTGTCCGTCCTATGTCGTCAGGACCCACACCAAGAGGGACACGAGCCTCGGCTCATGCTGCCCCATGGCGGTCGGATGGGCCCTCACCGACATGTACAAGGAGATGCAGGCCCAGATCCACGGCATCCCCGAGGAGGGTCCCGAGGAGAAGCCTAGGGAGATCAAGAACCCCTGCCCCAAGTGCGGTGCGGAGCTCGAGTTCCAGGGCGGATGCAACATCTGCAAGTCCTGCGGATGGACCAAGTGCGATTGAAACCCAGACGGTCGGGGACGGAAGCCGTCCTCGGCCTCATTTTTCAGATACTCTAAAATAGTGATTCGCGGATGGAAGCCTGAGACGGGTAGCCAGTAAGTCCAGTTCCCTCATTGCACCAATCTTTAAGAGCCGTGCACCTCAAATTTAAAATCCGGACTGGCCGGCGTCAGGAATGCATTGCCTGCTCGTCTCACCCTTCTCACGGACACTGCCAGCTAACCATCCTAAGAACGTTGATGACGTCCATCCTGACGGTGTCGCCCTCGGTGTACGGGTCGAGGGCCTTTCTGACCGCCTCGTCGACACCGTCGTCCACTCCGAACGCGCGGAACTTCGCAGCTTCTCCGCGTACGGCGTCCTCCAGTGGGACGGTCTTGAGCAGTGTGATCGGGAACCTCTCGATCGAGAAGTCCCTCAGATTGTCCGAGAGCCAGTCCTCGTAGAACCCGTCGCCCCTCGCAGGGCCTCTCCTGTCCAGTCCGAGGTTGGCCGAGACCGCCTGGGTGATGTCGTCCCATCCCAGTCCCTCCCAGGAGATGACCGCGCAGCCCCTGCGTGCGGTGCCCTCCATCCTGATCATGGACTCCTCGGTGGCGGAACCGGGAAGTAGGGATGCAAGGCAGAAGTCGTATCCCTTTCTGGGTCTGTACTCCGACCAGTCCTGGTGGAACCTCTCCATGTTGGTGATGCCCAGCCTCTCCGCCGAGGCGCCCAGCCTGTCCAGCATCCCCTGGGACGCATCCATGCATACCAGTATCCTCACCCTCGGCGCCAGCAGAAGCGAATAGGCACCAGGTCCGGAACCAACCTCCATGACGCAGTCCGTCGGCTGTATCGCACCGGATTCGAGCAGGCTGTCTACGATCCTGCTCGGGGCATCCCCCTGATCATCGGATGTGTAGGAGTCGGATATGCCCTCCCAGAACTCCTTGTCGCGCTCGCTTCTCATGCCGGGAGGTATCGGTTACAAGACTACATCGTTTTGGGTGTCCCTGTAGAGCATCCATCCCAGGAAGATGGCGACCCCGATCCCGCAGCACATCCCCGACAGGAACCTGGCGGATGGCATGTCGCCGACGAACCCCTCGGAGACCCACTCCACGGCGGTGACCGCAACCAGGCAGGCGCCCGCCCATGCGAAGCGGCGGTCCGACAACCTGGATCCCATGAGGCGTGAGAGGATGAACCCCAGGAACGCTCCGGCGATGATCCCGGTGTCCCTGATGCAGAAGGGCATCTGGGACCCGTTGAGGATGAAGCTCCTCGCCTCCTCCTGATGGCAGAACATGTCTCCGATGAGATACACCGCCCCTGATACGCCGTTCCCCTGGAACCCGTGGTCTATGACTCCCACGGTCCCGTCCAATCCCGTGAACGTCCCGTACGGTGCCATGAACGGAGAGGCCAGGATCAGGAGGGTGACGACCCCCATGACCGCTGCGGCAAGGGTCA
>CAZLMR010000221.1:0-2472 GCA_964560575.1 uncultured Methanomassiliicoccales archaeon
AGTCTCCCAGGTCGCATCCTGCAGAGCGATGAAGTCTGGAATGCCCGGTTCGTATCCGGTGAGTGCCATGTTCTCGTAGACGGAGGTCCTGTATGAACCGTCATCGAACTGATACGCGATCAGATAGTCCTCCTCGACCGCATGCGTCGGGGTCCCGTTCTCCATGGTGTAACGGATCCCGGTCGCGGTGTAACCGAAGGGGTCGCCCATCGGCATCAGATCGAACGGGGCGGATCCCACCACGAGACTCGAATACGCAAGGGAGTACTCAATGCGGATGTCCCCTTCGTATTCGCAGCGGAGATAGACGACGCCGTCATCCCTCCCCACATAGATCTCCGCGTATTCGCCATCCGTACACTCTTCGATATAGAGGTCGCACATGACGTTGCCGTACTCCGTGTTCTTCACATACCCGGAGCCAACGGGTTCCTGACCTCTGTACCCGTCGGTGTTGAGGAAGTTGGCTACGGTGTCGGTCACGGACTCCCCGGACTCCATGACGGTGTACGTCAGCATATCCCCGTCCACGGATGTTACGACGTGGGTGAGCATCCCGATTCCGGTATGCTCTGCGCCCTCGTATTGCGTGATGAGATACGATATCATGTCCCCTGCTTCGACCTCTGTCTCCTGGGAGTTCACAGCCACGTCCATGTCCAGTCCGCCGTACAGGGTGGACCGGAGGAGGACCATCTCGTATATCATCCCCCCGTCATCGGATTCTGCCTGGACGATTGCGCCCGTGCGGGGATCCACCCAGTAGACATCCTCGGTGCCCGGACCGAAATCCCCTTCGTAGACCTGGCACTCGATCTCCTCGCCCATGAACTCGATGGTCTCCATGCGCTGGGGCTCCATGTCCGCGAACTGCCTGTACGGACTGTAGGGCTCGTAGTCCCAACCGGAGAGCCCCGACATGAGCATGATGCCTTCCGAATCGGACTTGTAGACGTACTCGTACTGATAGTAGCTGGACTCGACCCCGGGGTATTCGGGGTCCACGACAGTCACCTGGTACAGGAAGCTGTCCCCCACACCGATCTCCCTGTACTCATCCCCGTGATCCTCGGATGCATACCAGGAGATCCCCGCCACAGCCAGGATGATGACTGCGACTATGGCGATCAATCCTATGGATTTCGTCTGCATGAACAGCAATCCAGTCCGTCGATATTTAACAGTGATGCGATTCTGGTATGCCTGCAGAGTCAGCACGGATGCTTGAGATCCGTCGGTTTTTCGGAGGTGTGGTTGAGACGCTCTTGGGCAGGGTTAGTGCTGGGACAGATGTGCTGTTATGCTGTGAAGAGCGGAAAGGGTGCGGTCGTGAGGCCAGGATGCCTGCACTTCGAGAATATGAAATCGGTTTGAGGGTTTAGGAAGCGACGGAAGCATTGTTTGCTATTATGAAGATCGGAGTGATGGGAATCCCTCCTCATTTGGGAAGCAACGTTCAGACAATTGGGTCGTCTCTCACTTTCACGATCTCTGTTCGGGGTCATCGACACCAGGAGGTTCCTCAGGAACAACCCCGAAGGAATCATCAAGAGTATCTATGCCAGGGACCGTATCAAGTCCGTGAAGCACACCAGTGGTTATTTTCGGACATACTGCGGTCTGGCTAGGGCAGAGGTCAACCCAGATGCTGTGGACTGGGACATGCTGGTCCTGTCACACTCCGTCCTCGGGCTTATTACGGGAAACCATTCTGGATTCTCCGACAGGGACTACGACCTCATGTCCGTGGGGAAGGGCAGGATCGTCGGTGACCTCTCCGATGTGGACTGGGTTGACTGTACCATGCGCCCTCTGTGTGCTGGCCCCCATTACTGCTACTGGGGCGCCCCTCGTTCAGGAACATTGTCACCGTGAATACCTACAGGCAGTACAGGATCAGGGTATGCAGGGAGTGCGGCTCGTTTCTCCGCGTGTATAACGGATTCGGCGACAGTGTCGGCGATTACGTCCGCTACATTGTGGACAATTCGATAATGTGCTTCGCCAGGAACGCCGCGCAGGTTAGGGGCTTCCGGTCGACGAGAGGACCCCTCAGAGGCAGGCTATCGTCAGGGAGGTGTTCGCCGCCGGTCTAAACAACTACATGAAGGACGGAATCGTGATGAGGGAGATCCTCGACATGATAGACGAGGTCGATTTTACCGATCCCATCGATCGCCACACCTTCAACGACATGTACGAGGGGCTGCTCAGGGAGATGCAGGCCAGCGGTGCCGCGGGAGAGTTCTACACGCCCCGCGCAGTCACCGATTTCATCGTCGAGATGGTCGCTCCGACCCTGGACGACAAGGTCGCCGACTTCGCCTGCGGTACCGGTGGTTTCCTCACATCGACATTGAAGTTCCTTTCCAAGGACAACAAGACCACCGAGGACAACAGGAAGTACATGGAATCCGTCTACGGCATCGAGAAGAAACCGTTCCCATATCTTCTGTGCATCACCAATCTCCT
>CAZLMR010000222.1:0-2455 GCA_964560575.1 uncultured Methanomassiliicoccales archaeon
ATTCTCCAGGAAGGCCCCCTATAACGTGTGGTACACCCGCGGACTGGACAGGATAGGATGCTTCCTGTGCCCCGCATCAGACCTGGCGGAGTTCGAGGCCATCGCAGGCAAGAGCGCCCGCTGGGACCAGTGGGACGAGTACCTGACCCAATACATGGAGGACCGCGGACTCCCGAAGGAGTGGAAGGAGTACGGGCTCTGGAGATGGAAGAACGCGCCGAAGTCCATCAGGGAGGAGGTGCACAGGATCTCCGGCAAGGAGGTATCGGAGCTGACGAAACAGACCAAAGCCCCGGAGAGGGGACCGCTGACCATGAAGGTCCAGGAGGGCTACTCCCCGTGCACCATCGGGTACAGCATCGAGGCGGCGCTCTCGAGGCCGATCGACCTGGCGAAGGTCAAGCCGTTCTGCCACGCCCTCGGATGGGTTGTGGAGATGGACGAGGACGGGGAGTACATCGAGGCGGACATGACCACCATCTACAGGGAGGGCGCGATCATCTGCAAGGCCCATGTGGAGAACGACGCCCGCGCCCACATCGACGAGGCGTTCCAGGTCATCGTTAGGGCGGAGCAGTGCGTCGGCTGCGGTCTGTGCGCGGCGAGGTGCGACCCCGGAGCCCTCTACATGGAGGACGGCAAGGTCAGGATCCACGAGGACGAGTGCATCTTCTGCAAGGACTGCTTCGGACCCTGTCCGACGGTGAACTTCGCCAGGGACAACGGCGAGTTCGACCAGTGAAAGAAGAGGGTCCTGACGACCCCCACCTTACCCTATCACCCTTCGATTCCTTTGTACGTGTGTTTTTCATCCGATCGGATTTCGTTATAAGTGTATGAATTGCGATCAAGCAATGTCATTCCGACATCATCGATATGACGGGCTTGCCAACGGTAAGAGGGGAGCGCGCATCATCCGGTCCGAGGCCGGGAGCCGGATGGCATGAGTCGTCCCGACCGTTATGACGAGGCTCCTGCGAGCCGGACGCTACAATAAATACCGATATGCCGATTGCGTTCCGATAAAATGAAGGTAGATCCGGATGACCTTGCGGCGGTCATGGAGAAGGACCCCGCGATCGTGAACGAGGAGGACGCCATCAGGTTCCACACCGGCCTGCAGGCCGTCAGCATGTACAGGGAGAGCCACGAGCTCTGGCTCCAGGGGAAGAAGATGGAAGCCAGGGAGATCAACTTCAGGGCCCACCAGCTCACCGGATGCGACATCCACCCCGGCGCGACCATCGGCAAGAGGTTCTTCATCGACCACGCCACAGGGGTGGTCATAGGCGAGACCGCCATCGTGGGGGAGAACGTGTCCCTCTACCAGGGCGTCACCCTCGGAGGGGTGTCCACGAACAAGGGCAAGAGGCACCCGACCATCGGCAACCACGTGGTCATCGGATGCAACGCATCGGTGCTGGGGGACATCACCATCGGGAACAACGTGAGGATCGGAGCTGGATCGGTGGTCCTGAAGGACGTGCCGGACGACTGCACCGTCGTGGGGATCCCCGGGAGGATCGTCAGGAAGGCGGGGCTCAAGACCGAGGACTGCGACCTGATGCACAACCAGCTGCCTGATCCCGTGAAGGACAAGCTCGCGTCCATGGAAGCGGAAATCACGATGCTCAGGGCGGAGATTGCCGCGATGCAGAAGCTGATCAAGTCGAGAGAGTCGGACGAGCTCTGAGAACCATAATCGCCCCCTTTCGGGGGCATTTTTAAAACACTTGGATAGTGAGTTCGCCTGGATGCAATCGGATGTTACATCCAATGCAGTCGAACCGAACCCCCGGTACACGCTCGGAGAGGCCTTCCGGTGCCATCTATTATTTACAGGAGGACATTATCGACCGATTCCGATGTCACTCAGAATCCACAACACCCTCACCAACTCCCTCGAGGAGTTCAAGCCCATCGAGCCCGGAAAGGTCAGGATGTACGTCTGCGGCGTCACCGTGTACGACGACATCCACATGGGCCACGCCAGGAGCATGATCGTCTTCGACATGGTCGCCCGCTACCTCCGCTACAGCGGATACGAGGTCACCCACGTCACCAACTTCACCGACGTCGACGACAAGATCATCGCCCGCGCGGCACAGGAGGGCGTGGAGCCCCTGGAGCTCTCGGCCCGCTACATCCAGAAGTACTTCGAGGACTCCGCCAGGCTCGGCATCAACCGCGCCGACCTCTATCCGAAGGCGAGCGAGTGCATCGGCGACATCATCTCCATGGTCCAGAGGATCATCGACAACGGCTTCGGCTACGTGGCCGACGACGGCAGCGTGTACTTCGACGTGTCGAAGGTGAAGGACTACGGCAGGCTGACGAACCAGACCGTGGACCAGCTGCAGTCCTCCGGCAGGATCGCCGCCGACCCCTACAAGCACAACCCCCTGGACTTCGCCGTGTGGAAAGCGGCCAAGCCCGGAGAGGTCTCCTGGGCCTC
>CAZLMR010000223.1:0-2442 GCA_964560575.1 uncultured Methanomassiliicoccales archaeon
ATGTTGGTGAACCTGAACGCGTCGGACACAACGTATGAGGGGTGCATCCTGGTGACGTCGTACATGGTCACGTTGGCCACGCCCCTCTCCTTCAGCAGCAGCGCGAGCCTGTCCGCGACGGCGGCGGTGTTGCCGTACATGGACGTGTAGGCGATTACGACACCCTTCTCCTCGGGCTCGTACCTGCTCCAGAGGTCGTACTTTCCCATGATGTACCCCAGGTCCTTCCTCCAGATGGGTCCGTGCAGGGGGCAGATCATGTCCACAGGGACGCCCTCGAGCTTCTTGAAGACGGCCTGGACCTTGCTCCCGTACTTCCCGACGATGTTGGAGTAGTACCTCCTGGCCTCGTCCAGGTACTCCCTGTCGAAGTCGGTCTCGTCCGCGTACAGCGCACCGGACAGGGTCTTGAACGTTCCGAAAGCGTCGGCTGAGAAGAGGATCCTCTCGGTGACGTCGTACGTGAACATGACCTCGGGCCAGTGGACCATCACGGCGAACACGAAGCGCAGGGTGTGTCTGCCGGTGGAGATCTCGTCGCCCTCCTTGACCTCCAGTCTGTTCTTGGGCTGGATGTGGTAGAAGTTGTCCAGCATGTCGAACGTCTTGCTGTTCCCGATGACGGTGACCTCGGGCCAGGTCTCCAGGACCTGGGTGATGCACGCTCCGTGGTCGGGCTCCATGTGGTTGATGACGAAGTAGTCCAGGTCCCTCCCGTCCAGGGCGGTGCGGAGGTTGCGCCAGTACTTAGCCGCGATGGACGCGTCGCAGGAGTCCAGCAGGCAGGTCTTCTCGTCCTTGATCAGATAGCTGTTGTAGGACACCCCCTCCGGGATGGGGAAGGCGCCCTCGAAGATGGATGCGGTGCGGTCGTCGCCGCCGATCCAGTAGATGTCGTCCCTGATGGGGACCGCGTTCTCGTTCGCGTCTGCCATACGTGTCCGTTAGGTCCGTTTTCCATTTTAAGGTAACGACGTTAAGGCAATCAGGGTCCGGCGGATCGCACTTTGGGACGCATCATCGTCCAGATGGATCTGTGGAGGACACGCGATGACCCCCGACCGCAGGGGTCACGGTTACGAATCCCTTATCCCGATGACTGTGATTCCCCATCATGACCGATGACAACCTCGAGTCCCAGTTCCGCGACCCTGTCGGGGAGGACGGGAGGACCGTCCTGGAGAGGATGAACGAGCATCACGTCCCGCTGTGGATCTTCTGCCTGGAGCATCTGCCCCGGAGCATCGACGGCTCCGTGCTGGACGTGGGCTGTGGTGGCGGCGGGTTCCTGAGAAGGCTGTCCGGGAGGTATCCCTACGCGATGCTGTTCGGCGTCGACATATCCGAGGAGGCCCTGGCCATGACCGCGGAGGTCAACCGCGACGTGGTCGACGGGGGCGGCCTGGAGCTCCGCCGCGCCTCGGTGGACGACCTGCCCTTCGACGACGGCTCCTTCGACATGGTGACCGCGATGGAGACGTACTTCTTCTGGCCGGATCTGGAGGAGGGCCTCCGCGAGGTGGCGAGGGTGCTGAGCCCCGGCGGGGTGCTGGCCATCGGGTCGGAGCTGAGGTTCGGCTCAGGGGACGACGACCGCGTCAGGGAGATGTGCCAGACGTACGGGATGACCATAGTCCCGGACGAGGACATCATCGGGATCCTGGACTCCGTGGGCATCGACGCCGAGGCGATCCCGGGGGAGCACGGGGTTCTCTACAAGGGCGTCAGGAGGCCGTGAGGCCGTCCCTCAGGAAGGATGATCGGCGCATCGTCAATTCCACTCATTAGTCATCTCCTCTCGGCGGACACGACCCTGTCTATGTGCTCCGTCAGCCTCTCCGTCGCCTCCCTGCCCCTCTCGTCGTAGGCGTCCACGTAGCACTTCAGCGTGGTGGACACGTCGGCGTGCTTGAGCAGCCTCCTGATGGTCTGGATGTCGGTGCCGGTGTTGTAGAACAGGGTGGTGGCGAAGTA
This sequence comes from uncultured Methanomassiliicoccales archaeon, assembly GCA_964560575.1. Lineage (GTDB taxonomy): Archaea > Thermoplasmatota > Thermoplasmata > Methanomassiliicoccales > Methanomethylophilaceae > Methanoprimaticola. The sequence goes on from CAZLMR010000223.1 coordinate 1,975, forward strand.
CCTCCTCAGGGAGTGGGTGGTCATCCTGACCCCGGTCTCCCTCGCCAGGTCGGTGATCGAATCGGAGATCCTGGACAGCATCACCCTGTGGAGCCTCCCGTCGTGCCCGCGGTTCTGCAGCAGGTAGTCGTCGGTGCGCTCGCCGTCCTTCATGGGCGAGTTCCTGTACTCCTCGATCGCCCTTATCACGGGCTGGGGCATGTCCATGTACGCGATCAGCCCCTCCTTCCCGTGGCCCTTGCCGTGGATGGTCAGGACGTCGCGGTCGATGTCGCCGTCGCGGATGGACTGCATCTCCACCCTCCTTAGGCCCATGTACGCCCCGAGGCAGAGGATCACCCTCTGGAAGGGGTCGGATGCCATGTACGCCTTGCGGATGTACCCGTCGGTGATGATTACCCTGTCGTGCGTTTATCTATTATGAAGGATGTCGGTGCGCTTGACCAGGTCCACGTCGGTGTGGTGCTC
>CAZLMR010000224.1:0-2394 GCA_964560575.1 uncultured Methanomassiliicoccales archaeon
TCGGGATCGTAGCCCAGCATCAGCTCGTAGTCCACCAGCACCATGGAGGAGGCGTAAGCACATCTACATCTGCCGCGCCTGCTATTCCGCGGTCTCGAACCGTTCGGACGAGATCTCCAGGGAGTACTACAACCAGGCGATACAGGAGATGCGCGCCATGGAGGCGAGGCTCCAGGCGCAGATCGCGGCCCTCCAGAGCCAGATCGCCTTCGCAAGGATGAGTAGATGACATGGACCAGATGATGGAGCTCCGCTGCAAGTACTGCGGCGCACCCCTGGACCGCGAGAGCGCGGAATCGGAGGTGCAGTACGTAACATGCCCCTACTGCGGGACCACCCAGCAGAGGGTCGACGCCAAGGCGTACATGGACCAGATGATGGCCCAGATCAAGTCCTGGATAGGCAAGGCCATCCCCGGCGGGTTCTCGATGACCCAGACGGAGAACGTGGACCCCATCGCCAGGCACAACATCTTCATGAACAACGTCAAGCCCATGCTGGACGTGGAACTGACCGAGTACAGGCTGGCCCTGAACTCCGTGATATCGTCACCGCTGATCGTGCTCCCGTTCACCAAGGGGGAGCCGGCGAGATCCAACCACACGTCCGCCCAGGCGTTCGAGTTCAACGCGAAGCTGAAGAGCATCGAGCCACTGGCCGTGGATCCGGAGAACCGCACGGCGATAGCCGACGGGGAGAACATGTCGTCGGCGTACGCCATGATAGTGAACAACTCCAAGCTGCTCACGGACACAACCCCCGGAAGATTCGCGATGATGTCCAACAACTTTAAGGACTCCGCCGAATCGGTAAGGAGATGCAAGGGTTACGAACCGCTCGCATCCAGGCTCGAGGCGCTCTCCGAGGTGTGCACCGCATCCGACATGGTGCTCAACGGCGACGCCCTCGGCTGCTCCATGAAGGCCGAGACGGCCATCGTGAAGCTGGAGGCCGCCAAGAAGGAGATCCTCGCCAGCCCCAGGATGGCGGTGATGCTCAGGGCCGTGGACATAGAGCTGGACCAGTGCAGGACGCTGAAGAACGTGGCTGACATGGTGAACAACGGCACCACGAAGGACCCCCTGAGGGTGCTGGAGATCGTCAACGGCATAACCAGCATCGACTATCCGCAGGTTCGCGGATGGGACCAGCTGCTGAACAGGCAGGACAGGGACAGGGAGCTCTACGGCAACGTGGAGGACATAGTCGCCGCCAAGAACGGCGGAACCCTACCCATCTGCGCCGGGTCGGGCGACGTCCTCGTCCCGTTCTGGGATGTGGACCTCAGGTACAGCTTCACCACCGGCGCGTTCTTCTCCAAGAGGACGGTGGAGGTCACCGAGGACCTCCTGGTCCCTGCGACGTTCACGGTCTTCAGGGATGCGCTCGAGAACCCGCGCTCCGGACTGACCGACATATTCTCCAAGGCGCCCGAGAGCTCCATAATGGACAGGATCAAGGGCAACGAGGACAGCATCAGCGGCAGCGCCGGGATCGGCAGGCTCGCGGACTCCGCGGCGGACAACGCGCCCGGCTCGAGGGAGGTTGTCGTGCCCCTGAGCACCAGGACCGAGGCCGCCAGACTGGTGGAGAGCTACCTCGGCCAGTGCGCCAGCACGCATTCGAAGCTGAAGCTCAGCAAGCCGAGCGTGAAGAGGCTGATCTACGTCCCCTGCTCCAAGTCCGGGGACGGCATATCCATCCCGAAGGAGTTCGGGGGCCTGGAGCCGGCGATAATCAGACAGACGAGACTGGAGAACACACTCAGGATTTGAGGAAGGAATTGAGATGAGCGAGGAATCCAAAGGGATGAACCCCAGGACATGGACGGCCATATCGGTCGGCGTCCTCCTGATCGCCGTGGCGGTCGGGATAATCCTGTACGTGGTGACAGGGGACCTCCTGAACACGTTCGCGACCATCCTGCTGGTGTACGGGATGTACATGGCTGCGATGGGATTCGTGAAGAAGGGAGGGGAGAACAACTTCGGCCCATCCGAATCGGATGCGGCGCTGGCGGCAGGCGCGGTCATCGCGGGCATCGGAGCCGCATGCTTCGCGTACTCCTTCAGCGACAGCGTGTACATCACCGTCGCGGTGCTGATCATCGTGCTGGCCGTGGTGGGCATCATCATGGCCGTGAAGAACAGGAACATGTGAGAGATATGACACTGGATCAGACAGTCAAAGGGGAGATGAAGAGCGAGATGTCCCTCACCGAGAGGATCGCGCTCTACATCCCCATCTACAAGGGATACAAGGAGAAGAACCTCCGCAGGGAGGAGGACAGGGCGGTCAGGGGCGAGCTGTCCCGCGCCCTGCAGGGGACGAAGGCCGAGCTCGCCACCATCCAGAGGGAGCTCGTGTCCCAGCCCGACCTGATGATGGACGTCG
>CAZLMR010000225.1:0-2394 GCA_964560575.1 uncultured Methanomassiliicoccales archaeon
TCAGGCTCAACAACGTGGAGGCATACGGCGGACTCGCCGCGGTCGACACGTACATCGGAGCCACGGCGATGATCGACCCGCCGGGCACCGGATACGGCGGTGCGCATGTCATAGAGGATCTCATCGCCGGGAAGAAGGTGCGCCTCCAGGCATGGGGCCCGGGAACAGACTGCTACGTCAGGAAGAGCATAGACACCTACGTCTCGCTGGACGACATCAACGAGGCCTATCTCTACAACCCGCGCAACATGTACCAGAACTACAGCATCGCCACCAACACGTCCAGCAAGACCATCTACACCTACATGGGCAAGCTCCTCCCCAACATGAAGAACGCCACATACAGCTCCGCGGGCACACTCTCCCCTCTGATGAACGACCCGCACATGGACACGATCGGCATGGGCACCAGGATCTTCCTCGCCGGCGGCGAGGGATACGTATCATGGCAGGGCACCCAGTTCAACACCACACCCGAGGAGGTCAACGGCATCCCGGTGAAGGGCGCGAGGACCCTCGCCGTGATCGGAGACATGAAGCAGATGGACCCCAAGTTCGTCAGGGGACTCGACATCACCGGATACGGGATATCCCTGGCGATCGGAATAGGTGTGCCCATACCCATACTCAACGCGGACATCATGCAGAGATGCGCCATCTCCGACGACCAGATATACGCCGAGATGGTGGACTACAGCCTGCCGTCCGCGAGGCCGTGCATGCAGAGGTACAACTACGAGCAGCTCCGCTCAGGTACGATCGAGTACCAGGGCAGGACGATCAGGACGTCGTCGATGTCCTCCTACTCCGGAGCCAGGAAGGTGGCCAACACGCTCAAGGACTGGATCGAGCACGGCGAGTTCCTGCTGAACGAGCCGTGCCTGAAGATGCCTTCAGAGGGCAAGGTCAAACCGCTCATCGAAAGGGGGTTGAACTGATGGTCGAGAAGAAGTTCAGGATAGACTTCGACGAGAGCAACGTGCTGGACTCCGTGACCTACACCCTGGTCTCGGAGTTCAACCTCAAGCCCAACGTCCTCAGGGCCGACATCGGCGGGGACGGCCACGGGTTCATGCTGCTCAGCCTGGTCGGCGAGAAGGACGACATGATCAACGGCATAAGGCACATCCGCGAGAAGGGCTTCCAGGTGAGGGAGCTCAACGGCCACATCTTCCACGACTACGACAGATGCTGGAGCTGCGGCGCGTGCGTCTCCCTGTGCCCCACCAGGTCGATCTACATCGTCCCCGAGACCAGGGAGGTCAAGCTCAACATGGACACCTGCATCGCCTGCGGATCCTGCATCAACGCCTGCTCCGTCAAGGCCATCCAGCTGGAGCTATGAGGTTCGAACTCTCCTACAGGGAGAGCATCCTGAGGATCGTCTGCGACGACGGCCTCAGGGATGTCGCCTTCGACGCGATGATGGAAGCGCGTTACGCCGTGGAGTCGAAGATAGCCGAGGACCCGTTCTTCGGGATAACCTACGACCCCTATCCGTCATCGCGCGGGGACGACCAGCTCGTACGCAGGATGTGCTCCGCCTCCGAGGTCGCCGGCGTCGGCCCCATGGCCGGCGTCGCGGGGGCCGTGGCGGTCTCCATAGCCGAGGCGCTCGTGGGGGCGGGTTCATCCCATGCCATCGTCGAGAACGGAGGGGACATAGCCTTCTACTCCTCTGAACCGAGGCTGGTCGGCATATTCGCGGACCATCCGGTGTTCAAGGACATGGCGTTCTCCATGTCGTCTGATCATATAACAGGGGTGTGCTCGTCGTCCAGGACCGTCGGTCCGTCGGTCTCCCTGGGAGCGAGCAGCATAAGCACGGTGTTCTCGGACGACGTCATACTGGCCGACTGCTGCGCGACCGCCCTCGGGAACATGGTGAGGGACGAATCGACCATCCAGGACGCCGTCCGCGACATCGGCTCAAGGGACGGTGTGAAAGGGTGCATGGCCTGCTGCGGTGACAAGGTCGCGATGTTCGGCGGGCTGCCGGAGATCGTTCCCGCCGACTGCACGGAAGTCAGCAGGCCGATAGACCTCTGATCATCTGGCGTTGCCGCCGATCATGATGAAGTAGGCCAGCAGCGCCTCGAGCTGGATCCTCTCGTTGCTTCCCTCGACGATCCTGAACTCGATCTCACCGCACTTGTCGATCAGCTTCACCTTGTCGTAGTCGGAGACCCCGAGGTCGAAGATGGATGCGTGGATCTGTCTGATCACGTCCTGGCCGGACAGGCCGTAGGTGATCATGATCTCGTCCAGCGTGTCGCGGGCCTTGATGAAGTTCCCGGCGAGAGCCGTCTCGAGCATGTTCTTGACGGCCTCCGGGTTGGCGAGACCAGCGGTCTGGTAGATCAGGTCCAGGTCTATGGGCTTCCCGAGGGATGC
>CAZLMR010000226.1:0-1582 GCA_964560575.1 uncultured Methanomassiliicoccales archaeon
AGCCTATCGGCTATAAACCTGTGCGCCCGCCTGTCACACGTTCGCGGCAGGATCATCTCCTGGGACCCGAGAGATATGCCTTGGCGAAACCCTTGAGCTGTGAGCCCCCGGTGCGTCTGAGGAGCTTCGACGTTATCTTCCCGACCGCGGCCGACTGCGTGCGGAGGACGAAGGCGTTGCTGACCATCACGGCATAGACCGGCTTCTGGACATCCATCCATTCGGAGGCGAGTTCGTCTAGCCTCTCCTTCGGTGTGGAGGACACGATGTCCGACACCGCATCGACCATCTCCTCCACGAAGGTCGTGTACACGGCCAGCCATTCCAGCGGTCCAGGACCTCTCGACGGATATGCGTCGACCAGTCCTGTGGCACGGTCCAGCATGGCCCTCACATCCTCCAGGGCTGTGTCGCATATCTCGCGCAGGTCGTGCATGTCGGTGTAAACCGTGAACGTATCCACGAAAAGGAACATGTAGCAGTTGGCGAGCCCCAGAACCCCGTTCTGTATGTTGCATACCCCGAGGCTCCCTGACAGCTTGCGCATGACATCCAGGATCAGCTCCCTGTCCGCCATCAGTCTCGCCAGCCCCGGGATGTCCGCTCCCTTGTACATCTGTGGCTGGATGACGGAGCCGAGCATGCACCCTGTGACCGCGTCCAGGATCCTCCCGTAGGTCTGATCGTCGATGCCGGGGCCGGCGACCTCTCTGAACGCAGCGGCGCCCTCTGCCAACCTCCCTGCGGCCATGAGAACCTCGCCTCTGTCGATGGGGTCGCTGGGGAGCGATGATGTGTCTGGGGGCGGGGAACCGTCGGGCCTCACGACGAAGTACGCACCGCAATGGGTGCAGAAATCCAGCGAATCGTCCTCGGCGACCTTGCCGCAGGAGGGGCATCTCTTCATGCCGGGGATAACGTGGAACCTGATGATAATGATTCAGAAGGAAAAGGGGTTGGCCCCTCCGAGGAGGGGCGTTGAATGGTTTGTCAGAGGGACTCGAGCTGGGACTTGAAGTCCTTCGCCTCATCGGCGAGGACCTCCAGCGCCTTGTCCAGAGTCTGCTGGGCGGTGAGGGAACCGTCGGTCTCGAACTTGAAGAGGAAGTTTTTGTCGTCGGCGGTGATCTTCACCCCGCCCCTCTCACCGAGGGAGTGCTCGCAGGTCCTGCAGAGGCTGCAGTCCAGCGGGTTCTTGACGACCAGCTTCCCTCCCTCCACGGCGAACACCTTCTTGGGGCATATCTCCGCGCAGTTCAGGACGTCCTCGTCACCGGCCCTGGCAGGGTCCACCTCCACACCGGGCATGTACTTGTAGCCGACGCCGTTGGCGACCTGCCACTTGACATGCTTCCTGGCTGTGCCCATGACGGCTGTGGCGTAGATGAGCACGGCCTGGCCGTCGGTGAGCTCCACGATGGGGATGAACTCGTCCTTGACCCTGAGGTTGGGGTTCCCGAGAGGCTCGAGGTCTCCAGAGTACACAGTGCACGGCCCGATCTTGTTCAGGCTGTACATGATGGTGCAGTTGGGGCAGCCCTCCCCGCCGCAGACGCATTCGCTCTGCGGGACGAAGAGGTCC
>CAZLMR010000226.1:1592-2380 GCA_964560575.1 uncultured Methanomassiliicoccales archaeon
TTGTCATCGTACATGATCGGTCCCAGGTGGAACTCGACCTTGTCGATGGCCATCTTGGGGATGTCGGAGAGGAGTGTCCTCCTGAGGGCGTTAGCCATGGCAGGGGAGGAGTTCTTGAGGATGAACTTGGCCTTCCTCTCTGCCATTTCGAGAATCTCTATGTCCATAGGAGATCCCCCTCAGACCCTGCGTCCCCTGCGTCCGCCCTTCTTCTTGGTACCGTCGTGCGGTATGGGTGTGACATCCTCGATTCTGCCGATCTTCAGGCCGGCCCTGGTGAGGGCACGGATGGCGGCCTGGGCTCCGGGACCGGGAGAGACGGATTTGTTTCCTCCAGGCGCCCTGACCCTGACGTGGATCCCGACGAACTCCTTCTCCTTGGCGACCTCGGCGACCTTCTCGGCTGCCTTCTGGGCCGCGTAGGGCGAGGACTCGTCCTTGGCCTGCTTGACGACCATTCCGCCGGTGGCCTTGGTGATGGTCTCGGCACCGGTGATGTCGGTCAGCGTGATCATGATGTTGTTGTAGCTGGCGTAGATGTTGGCAATTCCCCATTTCGCTGTCATCAGTGAACACCGTCCTCTGCTGTGATTCCCGCCTCCTCGGCGTCTGCCTTGGCGGCCGCGGCATCGGCTGCGGCCTGGTCGGCCTCTGCCTGGGCCCTGACCGCTGCGTTGGCGGCGGCCTGCTCGGCGGAGACCCTCATGGGGTGCATCTCGTCGGTGAAGGGGGATGCGGGGTTGAACTCGATGGAGGACTCCTCGGCCCTGGTGACCAGGTATCCGGGA
>CAZLMR010000227.1:0-2380 GCA_964560575.1 uncultured Methanomassiliicoccales archaeon
CGCCGCGTTATGGTCGCGGTCCATCTCGAGCCCGCACCGCGGGCACGAGAACACCCTCTGAGTCAGAGGCATCTTACCAACCACATGCCCGCAGCACGAGCATCTGCGGGTGGTGTACGCCGGGTCTACCTTGATGACAGTGATGCAGGCCCTCTCAGCCTTCGCCTCCACCTTTCTCACAAGGGTGCCCAGTGCGGCCTCCGTGAACAGCTTCCTTCTCGGAGCGGGATTATCATCCCGCTCGATCATCCTCCTCAGCCTGAGGTCCTCCAGGATCACGGCCGAATGGCCGGACACCATATGGTTCGCGACCTCGTCCAGATATCCGTCGCGTCTGCGACGGATCCTCTCGTGCAGGACGGCGAGGCGCCTCAGCTTCCTCCTGCGCTCAGGTCCGTCTTCCATCGACTCGATCTGCCTCTGGAGCCTGGCGATCTCGTTCTCGTGTCTGGCGTAGAGGTCGGGGGCCTCGATCCTCTCCCCCTTGGAGTCGGTGATGATGTCGCACAGCCCGAGGTCGTAGGCCTCGGGCTCTGCTGGATCGGACAGGTCGATCTCGCTGCGGTATCTCCTGTCGACCTCGAAGGCGATGTGGACGTACCATCTGCCGCTCCCCTTGCGGACGATCCTGGCAGTCACGATCCTCCCGCCCTTCGGTCTGTGGAGTTTACGGTTTCTGTCGAGGTTCCCGCATCTGAGCCCCATCCATCTCCCGAAGATGATGCGCCTGCCGTCGAACCTCACGCTCCTCGGATCGCAGGCCAGGGAGCGGTACCTGGATTCGGATTTGAAGCGGGGAAGATGCATTTCCCCCGATATCGCCGACAGCTTCGCGAATCTCGTCATCGCCGCGTGCACCCTCAGGGGCGCGTCTCTGAGGGTGAACACGGCCACCGACCTCAGTCCGGCATCCTGCCCCCTCATCACGGTGATGATCCTGTTCATCTCCCTTGGGGTCTGGAACCTGTCCCCCTCCATGACGTCGGCGATGCTCTCCGCGAGGAAATGGTTGTACAGTCCGCGGACGACACCGAGTGTCCTCAGGAGCTCGCGCTCCTGACTGCTGTTAGGGTATGCTGGGTACACGATGGTGACGTGCCCCTTGTCCGCGGATTCGGCCTCCATGGTATCACCACCGTCCGTCCTGCTTATAAGCTTAACAGGGAGGTCGCCGAAAACCCCCTCCCCGTCGGGACGTCTGGCTATATTCGGGACGGACCGTAAACCCACATTGAAGGATCGGTCTCGGACGCCCGCCCCGCGACGGACGTCGGTGACCATCCGTTACACGGAATCGAGGCATCTACCCTCAATCCCGAAGAGCCGCTTATTCCTCTGTGAGTTCGACGGTCCTAGAACCAGACGTGTTGCGGTCAAGGTCGCAGAGCTGTGAGACGGCATCCCTGTCCGGGACGATGACCTGGATGCACTGGTGCATGGCACCCCACCTAGCCAGGGATTCGAGGACCGGGATGATGGAGCGACCCTTGTCGGTGAGCGTGTACTCCACCTTCACCTTCCCTTCCGGGATGACGTTGCGTGTGATCATCCCATCCGCCTCTAGCTCCTTCAGCTGCTTGGACAGGATCCTGGACGTGATCTCACCGATCTTCCTCTGGAGCTCGGAGAAACGGAGGGTGCCGTCCTTGGCGAGCATGCAGATGATCGTACCCTTCCATCTGCCCTCGATGACCGACATGGCGGCATCGATGGAACAATTGTAACGAGCCGTGAAGCTAGCCATGACGATTCGATATCATTTAGATATTTAATATCATCCACCCACCTTTCTCCGCCGGACGAAGTGATGTCCACCCGTGCGTTAACGTACATGAACATGTTTTTGAAGTCCGGAGTCTTCGGGTTGTCGTCCGAAATGACAGATAGAGATGTCACGGACACCCAGAGAAGGGATAAGGATGGGAAGAACAGCAGTCATCTACGCCACCGGAATGACAAAGAACACGAAGAAGGCGGCCGAGTACATCGCTAAGAAACTCGGTGCCGACATCTTCAACCTCAAGGAGATCACCATCATCAACGTCTCGGAGTACGACACGATCGTGTTCGGGACCGGAATCCATGCCGGAAAGCCCTACAAGCCCCTTGTCGATTACCTCGAGAAGAACAGGGACTCGCTAGCACAGAAGAAGCTCAGCCTCTTCATCGAGTGCATGTACAACGGTGAGAAGGGAGACAAGCAGTGCGAGGCCGTCGCACAGCAGCTCGGCATCCAGAGGGCCGTCTACTTCAACAAGAAGGCCGACGAGATGAATGAGGCGGGATTCCCCAAGGCGATCGACGACTTCATCGCAGAGCTGTGATCATGGACGTACTTCCGTTCCTGATCGTCTACATCGTCCTGAACGTGATCGCCCTT
>CAZLMR010000228.1:0-2379 GCA_964560575.1 uncultured Methanomassiliicoccales archaeon
ACGATGACGTCGTACTTCCCCTCGTCCTCGAACTGGTTGACGTAAAACAGCGCGGAGATCATCTCCATGCCGGGAAGGATCGCCATCTCCTCCGACGAGATCTCCCCCATCCCCTGGGAGAGCATGAACGCGGCCACGTAGTTCTGGATGTCCTTCCACTTCGTCTTCATCTCGTGGATGATGTCGATCTCAAGGGCGTCCAGATTCGGTTTGACGTTGGTTATCGTCGTTCCGAGATCCATGTCGAGGGAGTCCCCGAGGGAGTGGGCAGAATCCGTGCTCATCAGCAGCGTCTTGTAGCCCAGTTCCGAAAGCCTGTACGCGGTGGCCGCGGATGTCGAAGTCTTACCGACACCACCCTTGCCGGTGTAGATGATGAGCCTCATGGGATGGGGCTAGGCCGAATCCATATTTAACTGGACGGAACGAAGGAGAACAAAGACCGCAGTATGCGCGAACGATCAGATGTATGGGAGAATATGGTGCCGGGAATGGGGTTCGAACCCATGACCTTCGGATTTCCCTGGAAGAGGTCTATATGACCAGAACCCTATGAGTCCGACGCTCCACCAGGCTGAGCCACCCCGGCCTTAGTCGGGGGATTGGCTTGTAGTTTATATTGATTTCTATAGCCAGATTGCGTTAGGACAACGATTCGGAAGAATGGATGTGTAAAATGTTTTTCTGGAGGGCCTTCGAGGCCCTCCTGGATCACTCCTCAGCGGGGGTCTCCTCGGCAGGCTGGACGTCGGCGGCGGGCTCCTCAGCGACCTCCTCAGCGGGGGTCTCCTCGGCAGCCTCCTCCTCGGCAGGCTGGACGTCGGCGGCGGGCATGATGGACTCGGGCTCGCCCTCTCCGGCAGCGAGGACCTCGGACTTGCGGATCTCGATCCTCTTGATGGGGATGATGATGCGGCAGGCCCTGGCCAGCTCCTTGGCGAGGTCTCCGGAGACGATGTCCTTGACGATCTCGGAGAGGGTCTTCTCCTGTCCGATTGCTACAAGGGTCTCTGCGATGATCCTCCTCATTCCATCCTCCTGGGAGGACTGGATACGCCTCTCGGCGATGGACATGGTCTTGAGCCTGTAGGTGAAGCCGTCCTTGGTGACGACATCGACGACGTGGTCAGTCTTTGTCTTTCTCCTGCGGGTGAGCCTCCTGACGTAATCGCTGGTCAGGTCGTGACCGATGAAAGCGGTCTTGGCGTCGTGTCCGTCGACGGATGTGACCTTGAACTTCAGCTTGATGTGCATCTTGGAGAAGTCTCCGGTCAGGTCCTGGACGGTGACCTCGACGGTACGTCCGATGACGTACTCGGGGTCGGCGGAGGGGGTCTCTCCGATCTCAGTCTCGTTGAACATGCGGGGCGCGTGGACCTTGTACCACTCTTTCGCCTTCCACTTGTCCTTCACCTTGCGGCCTGCTGCGGCCTTGACTTTCTTTGCGGGTGCCATGATATGACTCCTTTTACTGCCCGTTGGGATTCGGTGATTGTATTAAAAGCTATGCTGATTGGAAAAATGATGAGCCTGCTCAAAAACACACATAGCCAGACATTTTTTGTTTATCACTATAAGGATTAATTTATCCTGATTGGACTAGTACCGCATGTATATAAAATTCACCCTAAAAAACTCAATGTGGAAACGCCACGTCCGAGCGGGGGCTGCTATGGATGAGAACGATGGGAGAAGTGGGTGGAGGGGCCGGAGCCCCTCCGTTGATCGGGTTTCAGAGGGTCACGGGGGTGATGTGCGCAGACAGACCGAGGTCGTCGGCGGACATTCCCATGGCCAGTCCGTACAGCTGGGACAGATGCAGGACGGGGATGCTGTATCCGAGCTCCTTCTGGGTTCCGTCGAACTGGAGGTGGCAGAAGGGACAGACATCGATGATGTACTGGGCTCCGGACTCCTTCATGTTCTCGAGGTTGGTCTCGGTGAACTTCTTGGCGACGTCGCCGAAGGCGGCCTTGAGTCCTCCTCCAGCTCCGCAGCACAGCATCTTCTGCTTCCTGGGCATGCTCTTGGCACCGGTGGCCTCAATGAGCTCGTCGAGGATCTTGGGGTCCTCGGGGTCGTCGACGCCCTTGATGTTGCTGGGCTTCAGGAAGTGGCAGCCGTAGAAGGCGGCGACCTGGTAGGACAGGGGGTTGGTGACCTTGGCCTTGATTCCCTCGATTCCGACCTCCCTGTAGAGGACCTCGGCGAAGTGGTAGACCTTGGTGGTTCCCTTGTACTCCATTCCGATCTCCTTCAGGACCTCGTTGACCTCGGCGAGGAGCTTCTCGTCGTGGGCGAGCTCGTGGGCGGCGTCGAACAGGGATCCGTAGCATCCGTTGCAGATGGTCAGGATGGGGAGACCCTCCTTCTCGGCGA
>CAZLMR010000229.1:0-2377 GCA_964560575.1 uncultured Methanomassiliicoccales archaeon
GGGGTCGCGTATCCTGACAGCCATGCCTCTGGAGACAAGGGAGTCGATCTTCTTCGATACCGTGGACTTGTCGACGCCCAGCATCTCCGATATCATGCTCGCGGTGCAGCCCTCCTCGTACCTGATAAGGTCAAGGTAGAGCAGCGATCTGTAGTCAACATCGGATCCGAAGCGGTCGCTGAATCTCAGTTCGGACATCCTGATGCTCGAATAGAAGCGTTCCAGTTCCTGCTTCAGTCCCATGATGGTTGGAAATATCCAACTATTATTTCATATCGACGTCCATCCGGGCGAACGACGTGCGATATCTGTAAATGGGATGCGTCGTTCCCGCATCTATGGATCTCGGACCCGTCGTGCCCTTCGCAGCCGTAGCTTTGGGTGGCGCCCTCGGTGCGCTGTCCAGGTTCTGCGTCTATCGCGCGGTGGAGACGGCGTTCCCCTGGGCGACCTTCATCGTCAACATCGTCGGATGCTGCCTGGCGTCGTTCCTGATGTTCAGGTACGGCATCTACGCCGACGGGCCGATGAAGACGATGGTGTTCACGGGGTTCTTCGGGGCGTTTACCACGATGTCAACGTTCTCCATCGACACCGTCAACCTCCTCACCGACGGCCAGTATTGGCAGGCGGGCGGGAACATTGTTCTGAATTCCGTGGTGTGCGTCCTCGGGGCGGTGGGCGGAAGGTACCTTGCCGTGATGTGAGTTCGTTCCAGAGTCCATCGTGTCACAGCCCATCGGCAGATGTCACATCGTGGTTTTGCTGAAAGGTGTGCGGAATGGTTCCGAACTAGTTCGGAACTAGTTCCGAATCATCGACTCTCGTACAGCGCTTGTCTTCAGACGTTCCCTGGGTCCGGTACGGGGATGGGACGATGTACGGAGAGTGATGACGCCGACAGGGATGGCATGCGGGTGTTCCTCCGGCGGGATCCGTCCGACTGGATTCATAACCTTGGAAGGCATCGGGGGTCCATGGACCTTACAAGGGAGGAGGAGGCCATCCTCAACGGAGAGGAGGGCGAGGGCAAGCAGAAGGCTATGGAACTCGTCACCGCCTTGGGCAAGATCTACGGTGCGGAGAACCTCATCGACATCACATCGGCTCATCTGTCCGGAGCATCATACAAGACCATCGGAGACGGCGGTCTGAAGTATCTCGAAGACATGGCGGCGGGAGGCGCGAAGGTCAGCGTCCCGTCGACCCTCAACCCTGTCGGAATGGACAGGGAGCGCTGGGCGGAGATGCACATCACGCCCGAGTTCGCGGAGAAACAGCTCAGGATCATCGACCTGTACGGGCAGATGGGAATCAGGACCACCTGTTCCTGCACCCCCTACACAGGGGCCAATGTCCCATCGTTCGGGGATCATGTGGCATGGGCGGAGTCCTCCGCGCTGTCGTTCGTGAACTCCTACATAGGGGCCAGGACGAACAGGGAGGGCGGACCCGGGGCGCTTGCCGCGGCCATCCTGGGGAAGACCGCGAACTACGGTCTGCATCTCGATGAGAAAAGAAGGCCCACCGTGGTGATCGATGCGGACATCGACGGCTCCGTGTTCTCATACTCCCTGCTCGGACAGGCGGTGGGGATGGCGATCGGTTCCGGCATCCCGTACTTCAGGGGACTCGGACCGGAGATGGGAGTGGAGGAGGCCAAAGCGCTGTCCTCCGCCATGGCCGCATCCGGGTCGGTGGCCCTCTGGCATGCCGAGGGCGTCACGCCCGAGGCGGGAAGCCAGGATGTCTCCGGACTGGAGACCATCAGCATCGGCGAGGCCGAGCTCAAGGCCGCATACGACAAGCTGAACACCGTCGATGACGTCCAGCTGATAGCGATAGGATGCCCGCATCTCACCGAGAAGGAGATGCACCAGATCGCCTCGTTCCTCAAGGGGAAGAGGAAGGTGAACAAGGACATCGAGATATGGTTCTGCACCTCGGCGGAGGTCAGGGAGAGATGTCCGGAGGATGTGAAGGTGATGGAGGAGTTCGGTCCGGTCCTCGCCGACACATGCATGGTGGTCGCACCGATCGAGGGCGCGTTCCAGCGCACCGGCACCAACTCCGCCAAGGCAGGCAACTATCTCCCGACGCTCTGCTCCCAGAAGGCTCTCTGCAGGGACATCCCCGCACTCATGGAGTTGGTAATGTGAAGATAGAGGGACGCACGATAATGTCAGGTTCCGCATCCGGGGAGGTGATCAAGCTGGACGAGCCCCTCAGCTTCCTCGGAGGGGTGGACGGCTCCACAGGCGACCTCCGTGTAGGAAACGGAGGGAACGTCGCCGGCAAGGTCCTCGTGTTCCCCAAGGGAAAGGGGAGCACCGTGGGATCGTTCGTCATGTACGACCTGATGGTCCACGGGGTCGCA